>JAUMFR010000048.1:0-3057 GCA_032119755.1 Solirubrobacterales bacterium
ATCCCCTCAGGTTGCTGGTGCTCAAGGATCAGACGGTCGATGGGACCCGCTATCTGAAGCTCCGCCTTCCCGAACGCCCGAACAACTCCTTCGCATGGGTCAGAGAGGACCACGTCTACCTCAGCACTTCCCCGGCCAGAATCGTGATCGATGTGAGCGAACGCCGAGTCACCCTCTTCTGGGATGGTGATAAGAAATGGAGTGAGCGGGTCGTCGTCGGCGCTCCCGGCACACCCACGCCCACCGGCCAATTCGCGATCTACGAGCGGTATCGCACCAACACCGACCTGAGGCCATGGGTATTCGAGCTGACCGCGCACTCCGAAACCCTGCGGTCGTACAACGGCGGCCCGGGTCGAGTTGCGATGCACGGGCGCCACGGCGCGCTCGCTGCCGCGATGTGGGGAACGGCGAGATCTCACGGGTGCATCCGCATGCCGGACAAAGCTCTGCATCGCATCGCCAAACAGGCACCTCCTGGCTCTCCGGTGCGAATCAGACGCTAGGACGGCGACGCTACCCTCTCCCTTATGCCCATCAGAAAGACCAAGCGGGGGGCGGATCGAACCCCCATCTCTGGAACGTACGACGTGATCATCTGCGGGGCCAGCTTTGCCGGCCTGGCCGTTGCAAGAGAGCTTCGAGGCACCGGAGCGAAGATACTCATGCTCGACCGTTACGAGATCGGCGAGAAGCAGACCTCTGCCTGCGGGATTCCGACCGAATGGATGAGAGTCCTCGGCGTCGAGTCGTCCGCCCGTCAGGAGTTCGACACCCTGGTGGTCCACACCCCGCGTGGCACATCACGTCTCAAACTGCCGTTCAACTTCTCGACCTTCGACTATCCGGAGTTCTGCAAGCTGCTCGACGCTCAGAACGACGCCACCTTTGAAACCGCCAAGGTGGAAGGGCGGAGGGGCAACACCGTGATCACCGATCGAGGTGATGTAACCGCCCCGCTCATCGTCGACGCGCTCGGCTGGCGCCGAATCCTCGACCGTGAGGGCGGTTATCAACCGCCGGATGCTCCGCTGTCGAGGGGACTCGAGGTTCACCCCAAAGCATCCTCCGAAGACCTCGCAATCTGGGTCGACCGCAGATACGCCCCTGCTGGCTACGGCTGGAGCTTCCCCGCGGGAGACGAGGTGCGAATCGGAGTCGGGTCGTTCGATCCCACGTTCCACGTGAGGGAAACGACCGAGCTCCTCACAGAGGATCTCGGTGAGGAAAGCGTCGGTTATCAAGGAAACTGGATACCCCACCGGATCCGTCGCGCCACCGACGGCGAGGTCTTCTTCTGCGGCGACTCGGCCGGTCACTGCATCCCGCTGACAGCCGAGGGGATCAGGACGGCCATCTATTTCGGCATCGCGGCTGGCAGAGAGATTCGCGCAGTCCTGCAGGGAGACAAGACTCGAGACGCAGCTCTCGCCGAGTACGCCCGCTTCAGCGACTCACACGAATGGAAATTCCGCTGGATGCTGAGGGCCCAGCAACTCCTGCCGAGGCTCGGACCTCGTGCACAACGCGCGGTCATCCGGTTCTGTGCAACTCGCCCGATGATCCGGTTTTCGTTCCGGCACTACCTTCGGATCGCACCCCCTGAATTCAGCCGCGAGGAGCCGGGTTCTGGTCAGAACAATCGGCCCGAGAGCGCCAGCAGTCCTCTCGAGGTTGATCGAATACCGGCCTGACCAAGGCACGAGGAACCGGAAAGCCTTGTCGCCGCCGTGACTTTTCGGCCTCCCGCGTGTTCCAGAGTCGAGAAAGAGGTGAGGCGCGGCCTGCAGCGGCGCTAGCCTGAACAACAGATGGAACCAGGTTCCCCGACAACCACTCCCTCGCTCGCGAGAGCAACCCTCAGCATGCAATCAGACAAGAGACTCCTGAGACTTTTTCGCAGAGGCGTAGGGCCTGCCTTCGATGAACTCGTAAGGCGCTACCGGGCTCCACTGGTGGGTTATGCAGGGGCGATCGTCGGCCGGGATCGAGCAGAAGATGTCGTCCAGGACTCCTTGATCAAGGCCCACAGGGCACTTCTCAGCGAACAGGACATCGAGCCGAAACCGTGGCTCTACCAGGTTGTACGGAATACAGCTCTCAACGACGTCCGGGACAACAAGAAGCACGGGCACGATGAGCTGGACGAGACCGCCGTAGGGATCGAGCAGCCACAGCAGGTCGCTGAGCGACGATCGGAACTCGCTGGCGTGGTCGCGGCGATCTCGGATCTGCCCGAGGCCCAGCGCAAGGCGCTGATCGGCCGAGAGCTCGGCGGCTTCAGTCACGAAGAGATCGCCTCTGAACTGAGGGTCAGCACCGGGGCCACCAAACAACTCATTCACCGTGCTCGGCTGAATGTCCGCAACGCCATGGGCGCGCTGATCCCCATCCCGTTGATCGCCTGGTTGGCTGCATCCGGATCCTCTGCGGCGGGAGGAGCTGCCGGAGCGGCCGGAGGCGCAGCCGCAAGCGGTGGAGGCGCAGCCGGCGCTGGCACGACGGCAGCTGTCGCGGGTGGAGGCACAGCGGCTGCGGCTGGAGGAGGAGGCGCACTGGCCGGCCTCGGAAGTGCGGGCCTTGCAAAGGTCGCCGTCGTAGCCGTGATCGCAGGAGGTGGTGTCGCCGGCGGGGTCGCCGTCAAGCGGAGCGCTGAAAAACCAGCCACGGCTGACACGCCCGCTCTCGAAGCGAGTTCGGACTCAGGGTCAGCGAATGGAACAGGCGCCGTCGAGGACGCAGGAGGAGATCGATCCGGAAGCGGGCAGGGCGAAGGCTCGGGTAGCGGTTCGGGCTCCGGTGCAGGATCCTCTGGAGGCGGCGATCCAAGCGAAGACGAGACTCTCGATGGCTCAGAGGACGAGTCGCGCCGAGGCGATGACGGCTCCGGCGGCAGTAAGGGCTCCGGCGGCAGTAAGGGCGGCGGCGGTAAGGGCGGCGGCAGCGGTAAGGGAGACAAGGGCAGCGGCAAGGGCGGCGGCAGCGGCAAGGGCGGCGGCAGCGGTAAGGGAGACAAGGGCAGCGGCAAGGGCGGCGGCAGCGGCAAGGGAGACAAGG
>JAUMFR010000049.1:0-1500 GCA_032119755.1 Solirubrobacterales bacterium
TCTTCTCCGGGGGGTTGCCGGTCTTCGGTACATGCGCGGGCATGATCGTGGCTGACAGGGCCCACCTCGGCCTGGGCAGCTACCTGTGCCAGAGGAACGCGTTCGGGCGCCAGCTCGACAGCTTCGAGCAGGACGTGCTCGTGGATGGCCTCGGCTCGGAGCCGATTCGAGCGGTCTTCATCCGCGCCCCGTGGGTTGCCGAGGTCGGCGACTCGACAGAGGTGCTGGCGACCGTCGACGGGCACCCTGTGGCGTTGCGTGAGGACAATCTCCTTGCAGCGGCCTTCCATGCGGAGCTGACCGATGATTCCCGGCTCCATGCCAAGTTCATGGCCATGGCAACCCGAAGCAGAGAGTCGAGCAAGGCGGGATGAGGGATAGGCGGATAGACAACCTCGCCAAGATCCTGGTTCAGCACTCGACCGCGGTCAGGACGGGAGACGTCTGTGTGATCGAGGGCGAGGCCGCGGCGGAGCCACTCCTGCAGGCGATATACGAAGAAGTCTTGAGAGCCGGTGGGAATCCGATAGTGCAGATGGCGATGTCGGGTCAGTCCTCGGCCTATTTCGAACTGGCGGACGATGATCAGCTCGACTGGGTGTCACCTGTATCCGAGTGGACCGTCGAAAACGCCGACGTCAGGTTCGCGGTGATGGCATCGGAGAACACCCGTGCGCTCTCGGGAGTGCCGCCCGAGCGCCAGACCCGGAGGCGCGCCGCGACACGGGAGTTGATGTCCCGCTCTATGGAGAGGAGCGCAGCTGGTGACTATCGCTGGGCATTGACGCTCTTCCCCACCAACGCCTACGCGTCTGACGCGAGGATGAGTCTGACCTCCTATGAGGACTTCTTCTTCAGCGCCTGCCTGGCCGATTTCGATGACCCGGTGGGGGCGTGGAGGAACCAGTCCGAGAACACCGAACGACTCCGTGACTGGGTCCAGGGTCGCTCTGAAGTGCATGTAACGGGGCCCGGAACGGACATCAAGCTGGGTATCGAGGGGCGTAGTTTCGTCGCCTCCGGTGGAAAGCGCAATATGCCGGACGGCGAATTCTTCACGGGACCGGTCGAGGACTCGGCCGAAGGTGAGGTCACCTTCCACCTCCCTGCAACCTACGGGGGTCACGAGGTGTCCGGGGTCAGGTTCAGGTTCGAGGGCGGAAAGGTGGTCGATGCTTCCGCCGAGCAGGGAGAGGAGTTCTTGATCTCGATGCTCGATACCGATGAAGGGTCACGTCGCCTCGGAGAGTTGGGGATAGGCACCAATTACGGAATCGAACGCGGCACGGGGGAAATACTCCTCGACGAGAAGATCGGGGGGACAGTGCACCTGGCTGTCGGTAGCAGCTACCCGGAGACCGGCGGAACGAATGAGTCCGCGGTTCACTGGGACATGATCTGCGACCTGCGTCAAGGCGGGAAGATCGAGGTCGATGGCGATCTGTTGCAAGAAGACGGCAAGTTCGTGGTCTGAGGGGAGCGAAGCTCATATCCGGACAT
>JAUMFR010000050.1:0-2282 GCA_032119755.1 Solirubrobacterales bacterium
TATCAAATCCGAGGATCAGACCCTCGACGGTCGACGCGCTCACGCGATCACCAGACTTCGGTTGCCGTCTGCCAGCGCCTCGATCCTGACGGTCCGGAGATCTCCTTCCACCGGCAGGGCATCAACCTCGCGTCCCTCCGGAGGCCACTCGATGAAGGCGATCCGATCAGCTCCTAGGTAGTCGTCGAGCAGGGCAGGGTCCTCGCCATCCAGAGATTCCAGCCTGTAGAGGTCGAGATGCGAGATCGCGATCTGGTCACCGCTGTAGGTCCGGCCGATTGTGAAGGTGGGTGAGATGACCGGCTCATTCACACCGAGTTCCCGGCACGCTCCCCTCACGAAGGTCGTCTTCCCCGCCCCAAGATCCCCGCTGATCAGGACTACGTCTCCGCCGTCGAGTTCAGATGCGAGCTCCGCCCCCAGACGCTCAGTCTGGTCGGCGCTGGTGCTGATCGAGGTGGGCGCTGTCATCACCCGCCCTCCGAGGATCCGAGCAGTTCCGGAATCCGCGCGAAGTCCCCCTCGAGTCCGCTCGCGTAGGCTGGAGATCGCAGAGCGGCCGCCGGATGGAAGAGTGGGAAGAGAGTGGTCTCGAGCGATCGGATCTGGATCTTCCTCGGAACCCCGTGGATCTGGGTGATCCCCCTCTTTTCACCGGATAAGAGCCGCGTTGCGAAATTTCCCAGACTGCAGATGACTCGCGGTTCGACCAATTCGATCTGCCGCTCGAGGTAGGGGCTGCAGGTCTCGATCTCGAGTGAGGAGGGATCCCGGTTCCCCGGCGGCCGGCACTTGACGACGTTCGAGATGAATACCTCCTGTCGGGGGATCCCGATGCTCTCGAGCAGCCTTTCGAGCAAGCGGCCAGAGCGCCCGACGAAGGGCACTCCGGATCGATCCTCCTCTGCTCCCGGTGCCTCTCCGACGAAGAAGAGATCAGCCGCAGGGTTGCCGGAGCCGAAGACGACTTGAGTGCGCGAGTCGTGGAGAGGACACCTCGTGCACGCTTCCACCTGCCGGCGGAGACTCTCGAAGACGTCAGCGTGACCCACCGTCTTCGCGGTCATCCCTGGCCACTCGATCGGTTACGCGCATCGCGAGCAGCTTGGCGTTTGCGCTTGAACTCGGCCTTACGCGCCGTCCGGTCGACACTCCTCGTGGATTCGAGCTTCCTCCGCTCGTTGGTGGTGAGTCGCCGATGGATGGGGCTGTAGGACGAGGTCGGCAGCCTCTCGACCCGGGATGCCCCGCAATCAGGACAGCAGACGGAGTCGGCGTCGAGGCCGACATGGGTACCGGTCAGTTCCTCGAACTCGACTCCACATTCGTTGCAGGAGAACTCGTAGATCGGCATAGAAACCAATCGTAGTCCCGACCCACGCCTATACTCGTGATCGACCGTCCGGCATCTCCAATCCGGGAGCTGGAACGGGAGAACGTGATGACAAAACCCAATCTGATGATCGTCGGGCGAGGCCGCGTTGGCGGTTCACTGGCCGCTGCCGCGGAGGCCGCGGGAATCGAGACCGCGCAGGAGGATGGCGGACGAGCCGTCTTGCTCTGCGTCCCGGACGACGCGATCCACGATGCCTGCGATCGCCTGGGGGAACGCACGCCGGAACTCGTCGGCCATGTCAGTGGTGCCTGCGGGTTGGACGTGCTCTCCCCCGCCAGCGATCGCGGGGCAGCGGCCTTCTCGCTGCATCCACTCCAGACATTTCCGGACTCACTGACGCCGGTAGCTGGCGTTCCATGCGCAGTGTCGGGGAGCAGCCGCGAGGCGGTCGAATTCGCGGAGACTCTGGCGGCCACCCTCGGGATGCGCCCGTTCGAGGTGCCCGAAGAGGCCCGGGCCGAATACCACGCCGCAGCCTCGATCGCGTCGAACTTCCTGATCGCAATCGAACAGGCGGCAGCCGAACTATTGGCGCGAGCAGGGATCGAGGACGGCAGAGAACTCCTCTCTCCTCTCGTACTTGCGACGGCGGCGAACTGGTCCGAACGGGGAGGCGAGGCACTGACGGGTCCTATCGCGCGAGGCGATACCGAGACGATCGCGCGGCATCGTGATGCGATCGGCAGGACCTGGCCGGAATTGCTCGACGCCTACGATCGCTTGGCTGAACTCACCGCGGGAGTGGCGGGAGCGGAAGGAGTGAGCGGGAGATGAAGCGAGTCACATCACGTTCGGAGCTGAGCGCGGTCCTCGGCGAAGAGTCCGGCGACGGGCTCAGGGGATTCGTCCCGACGATGGGTGCGCTGCACGCCGGACATCGAGAGCT
>JAUMFR010000051.1:0-6937 GCA_032119755.1 Solirubrobacterales bacterium
TGCCGCTGCGATCAAGTCGCTCGGAGGCAGGTTCCTCGGCAGGCTATGGCCCCGGGACGACGATGAGCGCAAGGTCGCCGAAGACGCTGGCTACGACCTCTCGAGAGTGCTGGAAACCGACGATCTCGTATCGGGGGACGACGTCTTCTTCGCCGCGACCGGCGTGACCGATGGAGACCTGCTCGACGGCGTTCGCTATCTCGACGGCCGTGCCACGACCGAGTCGCTCGTGATGCGCTCTAGATCGGGCACCGTTCGTAAGGTGGGAGCGACTCACGACATCCGTAAACTGAGGGCGATAACCGGTGGACGATATGGCTAATCAGACCCAGTCACCAGATGCCGTCGTGGCGGGAGCCACCGGCTACATCGGCCACCTGTTGTGTCGCGCACTACTTGACGCTGGGCGTTCGGTCAGGGCCCTCGCACGCGACCCTGATCGTGCACGGGATCTCGAAGAGGAGGGTTGCGAGATCCGAAAGGCCGACGTGCTCGAACCAGATTCACTCCCCGCTGCCCTCGAGGGAGCGAAGGTCGCTTACTACCTCGTTCACTCGATGGGACGTGGCAGCAAGGGGGATTTCGTCGAACTCGATCGAAAGGCTGCTTTGAACTTCGCTCAGGCTGCGGCAAAGGCCGGGGTGGATCAGATCGTCTACCTCGGGGGCCTGGCCTCAGGAGGCTCTGAGCACCTCGAGTCGCGGCACGCCACCGCTGGTTACCTCGGCTCGGCCGGAGTGCCGGTGACCTACTTCCAGGCAGCAGCGGTGATCGGTGCCGGCTCGGAGTCCTACCGGACCCTCTACTGGCTGGTCAAGCGTCTGCCCGTCATGGTCACGCCGCGGTGGACTTCCACGCGCACTCAGCCGATTGCGGTTGGAGATGTGATTGCGTACTTGGTCACAGCTCCGGAAACCCCTGGGGCAAAAGGGCAAGTCATTCAGATTGGGGGTCCAGACGTGACGACCTACGGTGGGATGTTCTCCGAGCTGGCGTCGGCAATGGGAAAACGGCCACCACTTCAACTCAAGATCCCATTGCTCACTCCGAAGCTTTCTTCTCACTGGATCGGCTTGGTAACGCCGGTCGATGCCGGTGTAGCGAAGCCGCTGATCGAAGGCCTGACGGTCGAGACGGTGGTCGATGATCCTGCAGGGATGGCGCTATTCGATGTTTCGCCGACTCCAATCACCGAAGCGATGAACCTGGCGCTGATCGAGCAGGGGGTCGCCCCCGCTCAGTCGTAGGCGCTCTGTCTCTCCGGTCTCAGTTCCGGGAAGTCGAGGCTCGCCAGGGACCGTAGGAATCCATGTGTCATCCAGCGGTGGAGGCGGGCCTGCGTCTGTCCGTAGAAGAAGGCGCCGAATCGGGCCGTCTTGCCAGAGCCTCTGAGCATCGGGTAGAAGTTCGCCACCTCGATCCGGACTCGCACGTGCTCTCGTCCGTCCTCCGCCTCACCCAGGCGTCGAACGTCGAATCGGAGGAAGCCCCTGCCGCGACCCTCGGGCGCAACCAGCACCCCGCGCTCGATCCGCCAGGTGACTCTGCCGAAGCCCGGCCCACGATCGAAGTTGGGGGCGCGGAATCGCAGCAGCATCAACTTCGGCGAAACCAGCACGACCGACCGGTCATTCGGCCCGTAGACCACCTTCAGTGCGTGGAGGGATCGGGTCTCGAGGAACCGCCAGTAGGCTCGGGCAAGGCGCTCTAGGGTCTCGGGCTGCCAGAGCTCCTCCAGTTCCGCGCGAGTCAGACTCAGATCGGCCTCCTGGGCCGAGCGTAGAGGTCCGTCTTCGGTTGCCGCACCCCTGATCGGATCGGGCAGGATCTTCAGCTTCGCCTTGCGTCTAGCCATGTTGTTGGTTGGCCTTTGCGTCCATTGGGAGTACGCCGGTGTCGTCCTTCTCGTGTCGAAGAGAGTTCATCACCGCGCCAGCGAGCATCGCCAGGGAGACGAGATAGAACCAGATCAGGACGATCAAGAAGAGCCCTAGCGTACCGCCGATCTTGCTCAGTTCGGAGTTCTGGAGATAGAGCGGGAAGATGAAGTTCCCGATGGTCGTGGTGACCGTGAAGAAGAGCGCGCCGATCCAGACCGAGCGCCAGGGCATGTGCCCCTTCGGCACCAGCCAGTAGACGATCGAGACGATGAGGAAGCTGGAGAGCATCGCGATCAGCAGGATCAGGATGTTCGCTCCTGTGCCAGCGTCGGACAGACCCCACGGCAGATCTCCTGTGGCCGCGTACACGGCGCTCTCGATGGTCGGGATCAGGAGACTGGCGAACATCAGCGCGACCACGACGACCAACATCGCGAGTGAGAATCTCTTCTGCTCCACCCACCCGCGGCATTCGACGTGGTAGATCCTGCAGAAGGCAGTGTCGACGGCTCCCCAGAACGAGCTGCTGATCCAGATTACGCCGAGTGCGCCGATCAAGCCGACCGTGGCGGAACTCGCGCGGATCCTGTTCAGGTTCTCCTGGATCGCTGCCGGATCGGTATTCGGCAGCAGGATCTGGAGATCCCGCAGCACACTGGCCTCCGCTGCCTCCGAACGCAGGATCTGACCGACCACGAACAGGATCAAGAGGGTGAACGGGAAGGTGGCGAGAACCAGGTTGTAGGCGATCATCGCCGAGAGACCGGTGATGTTCTCCTTGTAGGCCCTCTGCCAGAAGGCTTGGAGCCAACGGTTCTCCCAGAATCTCGGAAGGTCCGTCATCGGATCAGGCCCATGGAGCAAGAATGCCTGCTTCGGGTGGCGGCTTCGTTGACTTTACTTAGTGAAGTAATTACCCTTGTTGGTCGCTCAAAGTACCGAGGCCTTCCCGGCATGGAAGCGCAGGGTGTCTCAGGCGAGACCTTCGGCTCACATTTGGCCGTTCGGCGCCTAGGGAGTTGTCGGTTGGAGCGGTTCAATACGTTTGGCAAGCGTCAGGCTGGTGGATTTCTGGCCGACGAAGGACTCAGAGCCGGGTAACCGAAAAGACTCCCCGGTGTTTAAGAAACGGACCTAGAGACTATGGCTAGCAAGACAGGAAAGACTGACGACAAGACAACCCTCCTCGCCGATCTTCAGGAGATGGACGAGGTCAAGTCGCTGATCACGCGTGGTCAGCAGCTCGGCGTGCTGACTTTCGGTGATGTCGCGACCGCGGTATCTGAGGTCGAGCTCGAAGAATCTGACATCGAAGGTCTCTACGGCCACATCGAGTCGAGCGGTATTGAACTGGTCGAGGACCTCGACCCGGATCAGAAGGCTGCCGCCGAGGAAGAGGCAAGGGCCGTTCGAGGGCGCAAGCGCGCCGCAGCCAAGGCTTCGCTCGATCTGAAGCCCGACATGACCACCGATTCGCTCCAGCTCTTCCTCAAGGACATCGGCAAGGTCCGGCTGCTCACCGCTCAAGAAGAGGTGGACCTCGCCCAGCGGATCGAGAAGGGTGACCTCAACGCAAAGCAGAAGATGGTCGAGTCGAACCTCCGCCTCGTCGTCTCGATCGCCAAGAACTACCGCAATCAGGGCCTGCCATTCCTCGACCTGATCCAGGAGGGAACCCTGGGCCTCGTCCGTGCAGCCGAGAAGTTCGACTACCGCAAGGGTTTCAAGTTCTCGACCTACGCAACCTGGTGGATCCGTCAGGCGATCGCCCGCGCGCTCGCCGACAAAGCACGGACCATCCGTATTCCGGTTCACGTCGTCGAGAAGCTGAACAAGATCGGACGCGCCGAGCGCAAGCTGGTCACTGAACTGGGTCGCGAGCCCACCCCGGACGAGATCGCCGAGATCACCGGTATCGATCCCGAGGAGGTCGACGCTATCAAGCGTTCGGCTCAGGCGCCCGTATCGCTGGAGAAGCCGGTCGGAGACGAGGAGGAGTCGGAGTTCGGCCAGTTCATCGCCGACGAGCAGGCTGAGTCTCCGTTCGACCGCGCCGCAGAGCTGCTGACCAAAGAGGCGCTGAAAGAAGCGCTGGAGAACCTCTCTTATCGCGAGCGCCGCGTGCTGGAGCTCCGCTACGGGTTGGGCGGAGAGCATCCGCGCACCCTCGACGAGGTCGGCCGCACCTTCAACGTCACTCGCGAGCGGATCCGCCAGATCGAGAACCAGTCGCTGAAGAAGCTGCAGTCGCTGGCCGAAGCACAGAAGCTCCGCGACTCCGCCTGATTCCTTCGTAGCTTCAAAGGGGAGAAGAAATCGAGCGCGACCATCGGGAGATGGTGGTTGCCGATGATCCCTCGACCTCTCTGTTCGTTGGCGTCGCCTGCTCGGCGACTCTGGCTTGGGTTTGCGTCACCGATCTGCGTGAGCGTTTGATACCCAACCGGGCGTTGATCTTCGGCGCGGTGCCCGTCGTGGTTTCGATTGCGGCGATCTCACCAGAGATACTGCCCGGCCAATTCCTCTGGGCCCTCGTAGGCTCTCTGCCGTTCACTCTCGTCTCCTGGTTCAGGCCGGAGGCGATGGGTATGGGCGACGCCAAGCTGGTTGCGTTCCTCGGACTCTGCCTTGGCCCGGCGGTCGTGACCGCAGTCATCTGCGCATTGGTCGCCGGGGGCCTCGCAGCGGTGCTGTTGTTTGCCCGCCGGGGGCTCGCGGCGCGAAAAGCCACGATTCCCTTCGCTCCGTACCTCGCGCTCGGCGCAGTTCTAGGAGCGATCGGATCCGGTTGGGGCCCTCAGATCACACATATGGCGAGTTCGTGAAGTTGCTTTACTTTCTGAAGCCTCTCCCTATAATCGCTTTTATGAGTTTCGATCCGAACTGCCCCGTCTGTCGCACCGCCGAGGTGATTTCGGGCAAGTGGACGCTGATCATCATCAGAGATCTTGCCCACTCGCCCCAGCGCTTCTGCGAACTCGAACGCTCGCTGGAAGGCATCAGCCCTCGCACGCTCTCGCTGCGCCTGCGCACGCTCGAGCAGTGGGGCATAGTCGAGCGTGAGACTTACCCGGAGGTGCCTCCACGCGTGGAGTATTCGTTGACAGAGAAGGGCCAGGCGCTCGTCCCGATCGTCGAGGACATGCGTATCTACGGCGAGCGCTGGTTGCCCGCCGATCAGCTCGAGCCCACACCCGCTTAGGCACGGGCACAGCCGGCGGTCGAAAAACCGTCTTCATGCAATCCAGCCTGCATCCGCAGGAGCACGCGCCTGCGGGGTGAATGAATTCCCCGTGACCGTGATCGAGAGTGCCAACGACCGCATCACCTTCGCGCTGGGCGAACTTGCCAGCGACGCTGCCGAGCTCTTCGACGGCCTGCTCTCTCAGGGCGCCGAAATCCCGTTCCAGGTCGAGCCTGCAGATTCCGGCACCCCGTTGCCGATGTACGAGTACCAGCCGCTCACCGCCGACTTCATCCGCTCCAACGTCGCCGAACTACGTCGTCTTGCCGCTTACGGCGAGGTGGCTGATCTGGTCGGCGAGGAGACCGCGATGGGCTTCCTGGTCGGGCTCTGGGATGGCCGCAGCGAGTTCACGCTGGACCGTGACCGCCTCCGTGGTGCCATCGCCGCGGTGATCGAGTCGACCCCCGCCAACCCGGCCAGTGGCACCGAAGCCGGCGAAGTAGTGGTTCCGCTGGCCGGCTTCCACATGCCCGCTGAGGAAATCACCCTCGACGGCGTGCGCATCGTTCCGACCTCTTCGATTTCGGACGCGCCGGCCGATGCCGTAGAGGCCGCTGGTGGCGATCGCGGCTACTTTGCGATGGTTCGCTCGGCAACCGTGACCGCGCCGGGCACCGCTGTCGCAGATGACCTTCGTCGCATGCTTCGCACCCTTCGTCTCTTCTCCAAGGGCAATGTCGGTCTCGGCACCTACGGCTGGGTCCGTCGCGCCGACGGCTGGGAGCGCTTCGGTACCGGCGCCGCGCGTGTGCGTCAGGGCGGTTATCGCCTGATCAACGACGAGTGTGAATCCGTCGAGGCCTTCTCCAAGAAACTCGCTGCAACCCATGCCCGCACCCCCGCTATCGACTGGGCGGTCTCGCGTTTCGATCTCGGTTGCGAGCGCCCCTCCCAGATCGAGGCGCTGAGCGATTACCTGCTCGCCCTGCGCGGGATGCTCGAGGGGGGCGGCAACGCCAATGTCAACCTCGGCGCCCGTGTTGCCGCACTCGCTGCCGACCCTGATCTTCGCGACAGCGCTCGGATGACGGTCGAGCGTGGCCTGGCCTTGGAGCGCAAGCTCATGTCGGGTGCCAAGTTCACGCCTTCCAAGGGCTCACAGCCGCTCGAGGCGATCGCCGGAATCGAGAACCTCCTGCGCAACCTGCTTCGCTCGGTCCTGGTGGGTGAGCTCACAGGTGACCTGCGCGAGCGCGCCGACGAGATCCTCTTGAGCGACGGCCTTCGCGTTGGCGAGACGGTACGCGAGACCAACCAGACCGCAGAGTGGCGCCTGCCCGATCCGCGTCTTCCCGAGAAGTCCGATGAGCATGAGACTGAGGTTGCCGCTGGTACGAGTGCCCCGACCACCATCGTGGTCGAAGAGGTGGATCTGCCCAAGTTGGTCGCCGACGAGCGCGTCGACGAGTCCCGTGAGCGGAAGCGTCGCGAGGTCTTCATGCCCCAGGGCGACCCCGCCGATTACCAGAGGCATAGCGCCAGCACCTCGACCAATTCCGAAACCGGTGATTGGCTTGCTGCCGACGGCGGCGTAGAGTGGCCCGCCTTCGCAGGCGGCCGCACGCGGCGCCAGAGCACCCGCAACCGCGAGACCGCCAGTGCCCTCAGCGCCAAGCAGCTCTTCCCCGTACCGGATGCCACCGACTGGGAGGTCGGCGAGCTCCGCTACGAGCGCAAGCGCCCGCGCGCTATCTGATCGCTTCGATTCGCCTTCGAGGAGTACCTAGGACGCGGCCATGCGTTCGCGTTCGTCTCCGCTCGCGAACAGATATCCGTCGATCTTCAGCAGGCCGCCGAGATCGTGCACGTC
>JAUMFR010000052.1:0-1371 GCA_032119755.1 Solirubrobacterales bacterium
CTTCAAGCGTGATCCCTCCAGCAAGGGGAAGGTGATGGATCGTGGGCTATGGCGCTATACGCGCCATCCGAACTACTTCGGGGACGCGGTCGTCTGGTGGTCTCTCTGGCTGGTCGCCGTAGGGGCGGGAGCAGCGTGGTGGACCTTCGTCGGACCGGCGCTGATGACGCTCTTCCTGGTCAGGGTCTCAGGGGCAGCACTTCTCGAATCGGATATCGCCGAGAGGCGCCCCGGCTACGCGGACTACATTCGCCGGACCAGCTCCTTCGTCCCTCTACCTCCCAGGAAGGAGTCCTGAAAGTGGCTGGGGATCCGGGCGAGATCTTCTCCCTCACTGGCAAGACGGCTGTAGTCGTGGGGGCATCCTCCGGTCTCGGAGCCCGATTTGCCCAGGTTCTAGCTGCAGCCGGGGCCGAGGTCGTGGTCGGTGCCAGACGCGAAGATCGACTTTCCGAGCTGGTGAAGAGGATCGTTGCCTCGGGTGGTGAGGCGATCGCAGCCTCCTGCGATGTGACCGACGAATCCTCGGTGGAAGCGCTCTGCGAAATCGCCGTCGAGGAATTCGGCTCGCTCGATGTGATGGTCGCTTGCGCGGGAATAGCGCCTCAGGACTACGACGAACCCGAATCGGCCGAGTCGTTCCGGAAGGTGATGGACGTCAACGCCACCGGAGCGTGGCTCTGCGCCGCATCCGCTTATCGACGGATGAAGGGGGAGGGAGGCTCGGTGATCCTCATCTCTTCGACCAGCGGGTTGCTCGCTGGCGACGGACCGGACAGCCCCTCATACACGGCGTCCAAAGGCGCGGTGGTTAACCTCACGCGAGAGCTCGGGGTGAGGTGGGCACCGGAGTCGATCAGGGTGAATTCGATCGCTCCGGGCTGGTTCCATTCCGAGATGACCGAGACCGACCTTTCTTCTCCGGCGGGCTTGGAGTTCGTCGAGTCGAGAACACCGCTCGGGAGAGTGGGAGCCGAAGACGAGCTCGACGGTGCACTCGTCTTCTTGGCCTCAGAGGCTTCGAGCTACGTGACCGGACACACCCTCGTCGTCGACGGGGGATGGACGGCGCGCTAAGCGGAGTAGCCGACCCTCAGGAGCGTGAAGCGGTGCTTTCGGGCAGCTTTCCTGCCTCACGGAGCGCCGCTCGGACCTTGCGCACTACGGCGGTCGAGCAACTGGCACGCTTGGCGATCTCCATCTCGGTCGCCTCGCGGTCCCTCAGCAACTCGAACTCGATCAAGGCATGACGACGGGATGCCCATCCTTCAGGACCCTGTCCAGCCTTGTCCATCACCTCTTCACGCCTGCAACGCAGACAGAGCCACTTGCTTCCGCGCTTGGACCAGCCGTCAGGCTTCTTCGGTGCCT
>JAUMFR010000052.1:1381-2132 GCA_032119755.1 Solirubrobacterales bacterium
CGAAGCTCACCGACATGTCGCAACTCGAGCACCTCCAACTGCGCGAGCGCTTGGTGCCGGGCTTGCGTGGGGTGGCGGTCTTCTTGGCCTTGGCCTTGCTCTTTGTCTGTGCCATTGGTTCCTTTGCTCCTTCGCTGTCGGTCTTGCGTCCGCGAAGGCTGCCTTTTGAGTGGTGACTGCGCGAAATCGTGCTGGATTCCCGCGGCCACTGAGTCAAACGTGCGGGATGAGCATCGTATCAACCGGCACCTACGGACTCTGAAATTCCGCTTGCTAAGTGGATTTCCCCGAAACCGTCTCGCGACTTCGATCAGCGGCGTGCGCGTGTGCTGCTATCCGGTCGAGGATCAGGGGCCAGGCATCTCTCGGGAAGTCGTGTCCCATTCCCTCCACGACCAGCAGTTCCGCATCCGGAATCGCCTCGGAAGTCGCGTACCCACCGGACACGTCGATCAAGGGGTCGGAATCACCGTGGATGACGAGGGTGGGGGCCTCGATCCGAGAGAGGCTCTCGATCCGGTTTCCTGACTTGAGGACGGCCCCCAGTTGCCGTGCGCTGCTGGTGACGTCGTAGCCACGGTCGTAGCTGCGAGCTGCTCGATCGCGGATCCAATCCGGGTCGACTTCGAACCCCGGAGAACCCACCGATCCGAAGACCTCTACGGCTCTTTCGATGAACTCATCGCGATTGTGCGGGGGGCTGCTCAGCAGGTGCTTGTACATCGCTGCGGACGGCTGCCCGTGACGGCTG
>JAUMFR010000053.1:0-17482 GCA_032119755.1 Solirubrobacterales bacterium
CGATTCCCGGGGCAACCCGATCGAGGTAATCGAACTCCCATTCCTTCCTCGTGCCGAGCACGAAGGGAGATCGGTGGCGATTCCCTACACGAACTTCTATCTGGCCAACGGCGGCGTCATCGTTCCCACACCTGACGGCGGTGACCCGACCGAGGCCGATGCTTTGGCACTGATCGCCGAGGCCTACCCGAATCGGGAGGTGGTCGCTGTACCTTCTACGACCCTCGCTCTGGGCGGCGGCGGGATCCACTGCATCACCCAGCAGGTGCCCGCAGTTGGAGATCAGCTCTCCGGTGGCTGATCTTCGGCTCGTCAGCTCGATCGGATCACCGATCTCGTCTCCGGCGCGCACTCGGGATCCGGAGCGTGAACCGTTCAGGGTCGGTGCGGTTCAGCACCGTTGGAATCCCGATCCGGAGGAGCATCTGGGGGCTCTTGGGGAAGGGATCAGGCTGGCCGCCGATGAGGGCGCGCGGCTCATCTGCCTGCAGGAACTCACGCTGTCTCCTTACTTCGCGATCTCGGAGGATGACTTGGATTCCGCCCTCGAGAGGGCCGAGGCGATCCCCGACGGTCCCACCTGCCAATTCGCCGAGCGCATGGCCCGAGAGACAGGTGCCTACATCCACGCCTCTCTCTACGAAGCCTCCGACGGAGGGGAGGACAGGCGTGGATACAACACGGCTGTCTGCTTCGCTCCCGACGGCGTACTGGTGACACGGACTCGGAAGCTGCACATTCCGGTCACCGCCGGCTACTACGAGGATCGATATTTCCGGCCGGGCGATACCGGTTATCCGGTGATCGCGCTCGAAACGGCCAAAGTCGGTTTTCCCACGTGTTGGGACCAATGGTTTCCCGAGCTGGCACGCGCCTACTCTCTGGCCGGAGCCGAGGTGCTGGTCTATCCGACGGCCATCGGTTCCGAGCCCGATCATCCCGAGTTCGACACCGAGCCTCTCTGGGAGAGGGTCATCACCGCGAACGGCATCGCGAACGGCACCTTCATGGTGGCGGTGAACAGGATCGGCCGAGAGGGGCCGATCGAGTTCTACGGCTCGTCGTTCATCTCCGATCCCTACGGGCGTGTCCTGGTCAAGGCCCCGCGAGATGAACCCGCCGTGTTGGTCTGCGATCTCGATCTCGATCAACGGCGTGACTGGCTCGAGCTCTTCCCCTTCTTGGAGACGAGACGACCCGACACCTACGGCCCGCTCCAGCAGCCCCCTGCCTAGCGGTAAACTGCGCGCTCTCGCGCTCCGAGTGGCCAGACGGTCAGATTGAGCACGGAAGCGAGGGCGATTAGCTCAGTTGGTTAGAGCGCGTCTCTGATAAGGACGAGGTCCCTGGTTCGAATCCAGGATCGCCCACTTTAGGAATGAGTCCGAAACCAAGGTGAAACCGTGCAGCTAATGAGCATCTACGGAGTCAGTTTCGACATGGTTGGCAAGCAGCCGATCGTCTTGCTGAAGACCGAGGAGGGCAACAAGTTCCTGCCTATCTGGATCGGACACCCCGAGGCCGCGGCGATCCTGATGAAGCTTCAGGGCCAGGAGACGCCCAGGCCCATGACCCACGATCTCTTCGCGGACCTCGTCGGGCAGGTAGGCGCCCAATGCGAGTCGGTTACCGTCACGGAGTTGAAGGACAACACGTTCTTCGCGCAGATAAACCTGCTGATCAATGGCCAGACGGTGGAGATCGACTCTCGTCCCTCCGATGCGCTCGCCCTCGCAGTGCGAATCGATGCGCCCATCTATGCCGCTGATGAGGTGATCGAGGAATCTGCGATCGAGTTCGAGCACGAAGTGGAGGACACCGAGGAGGTGGTCGAGAAGTTCAAGGACTTCCTCGACAACGTCTCTCCGGAGGATTTCGCTGGAGGCGAGGAATAGGCCGACCGGGCTCTCGGTCAGCCTGATCCCCACCCGTGGATCTCTTCAACGCGATCTGTCAGGCACTCGGATTCGCACTCGCCGTCGGCATCCTGTGCGGTGTGGTCCTCCCGCTTCGCCTGCGCCTGCCATTCGCTGCCGCTGTAGGCACTGCCGTCGCCGGAATCTGGCTCCGGGCGGAGGATGTGACCTTCTGGCCGATGTTGCCGATCGGTCTGCTGGGTATGTTCACCGCCGGGGTGATCGGTGATGTATTCGCCGGCGCCTCACGGCGCGAATCTCTGCAGTCACGAGAGCAGCCAGGCGGTCGTGGTTCAGGAACCCTGATCGCCACGGGGGTGATCATGGCGATCGTGGTCGCCGCTGTCGCGTGGCTCCTCCCTCCCTCGGCCATCGTCGTCGCTCTCGCAGTGGTGTTGCTCCATTTCCGTCGACGGCGAGCAAGGCCCGAGAAGCATGAGGGTCTCCGGATCCTCCGCTAGTGGCTACCCCACCGAAGTTGATCCTGACGGTCGTGGATGCGATGCATCCCGATCTCCTCTTGGAGGCCGCCGCCGCCGGAGCGGCGCCGGCGTTCGCCTCCCTCATGGAGCGAGGTCAACTGGTCGAGGATTGTGTCTCGAGCTTTCCCTCGGTGACGCCCGTGGCCTCTTCGGAGATTCTGACCGGCCTCGGTCCCGGTGGCCATTGGGTCATGGGGATGAACTGGTTCCACCGCGTGGAGCGGCGCTACATCGAATACGGCTCATCCTTCGAGGCCACCCGCATCTTCGGTCTGTTCAGAGCGATGTACGACCTCGTCTACAACATGAACCTCGACCATCTCAGCTGGGAGGCGCCAACTCTCTTCGAGTCTCTAGGAGCCTCCGGAGTCAAGACCGCCACCACACCATTCCTGATCTATAGAGGCTCCCGTCGCCATGAGCTCTCTCTCGAGGGGTTGGCTCGTCGGGCGGCCGAAGCGATCAGCTTCCGCCACGCCGTCTGGGGCCCGGACGAGTTCTTCTACGGCGATCTATATGCGAGCAGGCCGACCGAGTGCGGATCGGCGCTGACCCGCCCGGGCGACCGGGATGAGTACGCGGCCTGTGCTTCGGCCGAACTGATCGCCGCCGACGCGTTCGATTTCCTGCTCCTCAGCCTGCCGGACAACGATTTCCATTCGCACCGACAGGGCCCGTCCGGTCAGATCCAGTCGATTGCGCGGGCAGACCGCTGTTTCCAGCGCTTGATCGACACCGCGGGTGGCCTCGACCCCTTCCTGGAGAGGTACGCGGTGATACTCACCTCGGATCACGCTCAGGTACCGGTGAATCACTCCCTCCCGTTGATCGAGGGACTCTCCAGCGAATGGGCGGTGCTCCAACCCAACGCCGAAGACCCCGAATCAGCTGAGATAGCCGTGAGTCCGACCTCCCGCGCAGCGGCGGTCTATCTCCTCCATGCAGACCCTACGCACTCCCGCACCCACGGGCGCCTGCGAGGACGAATCCTCGACACCGAGGGCGTCGATCTCATCGCCTGGCTGGCCGACTCCAACGGTGACCCGGTAGTGAGGGACGCGATCGGATTCCCGGAGAGTGCCTTCGAGGCGGTGGTCGAGCGTAACGGTCTCGAGCTCAGATTCTCGCCCGGTGGTCCGGTCACCGATCGTCGCGGTGTCCCTTGGACGGTGAGGGGCGACGGTTCGACGCTCGACGCCGAATTGAGCGGGACGAGTTTCGACAGTCACGAGTACCCGGACGCTCTTTCACGGCTCTGGTCGGCCCTGATCTCACCACACGCTGGCGACATCCTCGTGTCTGCGGCGTCAGGCTATGAGTTCGTGGATTGGGGAGGAGTCACACATGTCGGAGGCGGCAGTCACGGCGCGCTCGCACGTGAGGAGTCACTCTCACCGCTCTTGTTCGTGGGCTGCGGCCCGCCGGATGTGTCCACATATCCACAGTGGTCGCTTCGGGACATCGCGCCGGTGGTCCTCGGTCACTTCGGGGTTCCACTCGCTTCACCGTCTCCGAGTCTGATCGGCACGGGATCGTGACCCCCAGCAATACCGCGCGACGGATCGGGCGCGGCACGAGGAAGCCCGAGAACTGGGCCCAGCTGGTGAGATTTGCCGTGGTCGGCGCGTCGGGATACGTGATCAACCTGGTGGTCTTCTGGCTCGCCACGGACAGGGCGGATTTGCATCACGTGCTGGCCGCAGTGATCGCCTTCGTGGTGGCGGTCACCAACAATTTCCTCTGGAACAGGCACTGGACCTTCAGGGCGTCCGCTGGTCACGCCGGGTTCCAAGCCGCGAGGTTTCTGACCGTCAGCGTGATCTCTCTCGGGGTGAACCTCTTGATCCTCCAGGCCCTGATCGCACTCGGCATGCCGGAGATCGGAGCTCAGGCCATCGCTGTCGCGGTCGCTACCCCAGTCAACTTCATCGGCAATAAGCTCTGGACCTTCGACGGCCGGTGACCGGCTGGCGCTGTCGGCTGGCGCTGTCGCTGGTCGCCTCGACTCTCCTGCTGCCGGCGACCGCTCTGGCAGGACCTCCTCAGCAGGCAGGCGAACAGCCTGCTGGAACGACTGAGGTTCAGGCACTCGATGCGGCAGAGAGGTCCTCGGTGGGCCGCGAAACTCTGAAGGCCTACCCACGCGCCTCGGTCAGCGCCTCGCGCAAGGAGGATGCAGCCGATTGGGAGGTTCGGTTCTTCGTCGGCGAGAGAGTCGAGGCGCTGGTGATCGTCGACCCCGTCGGCGCAACGGTGCGGGAGGAATGGACAGGTGATCAAGTGGCCTGGACCATGGCCCGCGGCTATTCGGGTGCCTTTGGGCGGACGCTCAACGCACCGTGGGTGTGGATCCCTCTCTGCCTCATCTTCTTCTGTGGTCTTTTCGACTGGCGCAGGCCGTTTCGGGTCGCTCACCTGGATCTGCTCGCGCTGACTGCTGGCCTCGGGCTCTCCCATTACTTCTTCAACCTGGGGCGGATAGACATCTCGGTGCCGCTCGTCTACCCGGTACTGATCTGGCTGCTGGCGAGGATGATCTGGCTTGCGACCAGTCGCGGCGGCCGCGATCACCGTGGTGGCCTCGAACCTTCGATCCCCGCGGGGTTGCTCGCAATCGCCGCGCTTTTCCTGATCGGGGTGCGGATCGCGTTCAACATGGCGGACTCCAATGTGATCGATGTCGGTTATGCCGGGGTGATCGGAGGCGATCTGATCTCGAGCGGGCGGACGCTCTACGCGAACTTCCCGATCGATATCGCGAATGGAGACACGTACGGACCGCTCTCGTACTTCGCGTACGTCCCCTTCGAGTTGGCTTTCCCCTGGCGAGGTTCATGGGATGACCTTCCGGCCGCTCACGCCGCCGCGATCTTCTTCGACCTAGGGACGATGGCCGCGCTGTTCCTGCTCGGGCGCAGACTGGGTTCCGGATCGAGCGGTACACGCCTCGGGGCGCTCCTCGTGTTCGCCTGGGCCTCATGTCCTTACACGGCTTTCGCGCTCGAATCCAACACGAACGACTCGCTGGTTGCCCTGACCGTGGTGGCAATCCTGCTCGGCGTAACCTCCGCACCGATCAGGGGTGTGCTGGTCGCTCTCGCTTCGGCCACCAAGCTCGCTCCGCTGGCGCTGGTTCCGCTCTTCCTCTCGGGTCCGAGCTCTGGCTCCGCACCGCATTCGCCGTCCGTGGGCAAATCGCCGCTCCTCCGGCTGAAGCGGTTCCTGGCGCCACTCTCCCTGCGGGAGTCGTCGACCTACCTGGTCGGGTTTGCGGTTGGCCTCCTCGTGGTCTTTGCTGATGCCCTCTATGACTCGGGACCTCTCGTGATCTTCGACCGCACGATCGGCAACCAGATCGGGCGTGATTCACCTTTCAGCATCTGGGGTCAGTTTCCGGTCCTCGAGCCACTCCAGCTGTTCGTGTTGGTCGCGGTCGGGCTGTTCGCACTCGCCGTGTCGATTCGCCCCCGGTTCAGGGACACGGTGGTGTTGGCGGCTCTGGCCGCGGCGGTCCTGATCGGGGTGGAGATCACCTTCGATCACTGGTTCTATCTGTACTTGCCGTGGTTTCTCGGCCCTCTCTTCGTGGCACTGCTCGCCCGAGATCGCCTTGGTGAGGCTGGGAACGCCGGCTAGGCGGTTGGCAAGAGGATCTGTTCGATCCGAGTGGAAAGGCCGTCGTCCCGGACCTCGATCAGACAACCCATCACCCAGACGTCTTCCCCGGCCGTCTCGAAACGCACCGGCAAGCCGGTCCGCAGCGACTCCAGCGCTCCGGCGCGCTTCACCCCGAGTACACCATCTCTCGATCCGGTCATACCGACATCGGTGATGTGAGCGGTCCCGCCGGGGAGAATTCGCGCATCGGCCGTCGGCACATGGGTGTGGGTTCCGCAGACCGCAGCAACCCTGCCATCGAGATGCCATCCCATCGCCACCTTCTCACTGGTCACCTCGGCATGGAAGTCGACGAAGACGGCGTCGGCACGCCCGTCTATCTCTTCGAGTAGTTCGTCAATCGCTGCAAACGGATTGCGATCGACCTGGAGTTGTACGGCTCCGCTCAGGTTGACCACCGCAACCCGCATCCCACCTGCCTCGACGATGGTCCAGCCTCGTCCGGGTGACTCGGGTGAGTGATTGAGCGGCCGCACCACTCGCTCGTCTGCGTTGAGGAATCCGAAGGCTTCCCGTTGCCTATAGGCGTGGTTGCCGAGGGTGATCACCTGCGCACCGGCAGCGAAGATCTCCCCTGCGGTCTGCTCGGTAATGCCCACGCCTCCAGCGGCGTTTTCACCGTTCACGATTATCAGATCGGGCTTGTGTTCGGCACGCAGTAAGGGCATGGTTGCGGTCAGACCTTCCCTTCCGGGGCTCCCGACCACATCTCCGATGAACATCAACCGCATGGCCTCAGGCTAAAGGGAGCAAGCCACCGCACTCGCACGCTCACGGCCGAAAACGGCGCGCCCTAGAATCCCGGTTATGGCTTTTCCCGCAACCCGATTCCGACGCCTCCGAAGGAGCGGCCAGCTCCGAGAGCTGGTGGCCGAGACCGAGCTCTCTCCATCCCATCTGATCCAGCCGATGTTCGTGACCTCCGGAGAGGGACTGCGCGAACCGGTCGAGTCCATGCCCGGGGTCGAGCGACTGTCGATATCCGAACTCGTGGCCGAGGTGACGACCGTCGCCTCCGCAGGGGTCCGCGCCGTCTTGTTGTTCGGGATCCCCTCGACCAAGGACGAGGTCGCCAGTGAGGCCTACGACGACGAGGGCGTCGTCCAGATGGCGGTCAGAGCGCTGAAAGAGGCCCACCCCGAGGTCACCGTGATCACCGATGTCTGTCTCTGTGAATACACCTCCCACGGTCACTGCGGAGTGCTCCAAGGGGACGAGGTAGACAACGACCTCACGATCGAACTTCTCGCCAAGACTGCCATCTCACATGCCGACGCCGGCGCCGACGCGATAGCACCGAGCGACATGATGGACGGCCGCATCGGTGCGATCCGCGCTCAGCTCGACGAGTCCGGCCACCACGGTCTGCCGATCATCTCGTACGCCGCCAAGTACGCGTCTTCCTTTTACGGTCCGTTCCGGGACGCTGCCGATTGCGCTCCTTCATCCGGTGACCGCCGCGGGTACCAGATGGACCCGGCCAACGCACTCGAGGCGGTGCGCGAGGCCGAGGCCGACCTCGACGAGGGAGCGGACGTCTTGATGGTCAAGCCCGCGATGCCGTACCTGGATGTCGTCTCATTGGTCAAGGAGGCCACCGGGGCCCCCGTGGCGGCCTATCAAGTGTCTGGCGAGTACTCGATGATCAAGGCTGCAGCGGCGAACGGTTGGCTGGACGAACGATCTGCTGTACTCGAGTCGCTGCTGGCGATTCGCAGGGCCGGAGCCGACGCAATCATCACCTATTACGCAACCGCCGCCGCTCTTTGGTTGGCAGAGGAGGCATCCACACGATGAACACACCGGCATCAGGAGCAACCCCCAAGGTCCGCGAGCGGAAGGACGGCGCGGCGGTGCCTCTCGACGACCACGATCGCAAGTTGATGAATCTGCTGCAGTCGAGCTTCCCTCTCACTCCGGAGCCGTTTGCAGCAGTAGCAACGGAGGCCGGTCTCGAGCTGGACGACGTGCTCGACCGCACCCAGCGCCTGCTCGACGAACGGATCATCCGAGAGTTGACTCCCATCTTCGATACCCGGGCCCTCGGCTACGAGTCGATGCTGGTCGCGGCGAAGGTCGATGCAGAGAACCCCCACCGCGCCGCCAAGATCATCAACTCGCATCCCGGTGTCTCCCATAACTACCTGCGCGACCACGAGTTCAACCTCTGGTTCACGATCGCTACCCCGCCGGATTCGAACCTCGGTCTGGACGGAACCGTCTCGGTACTCCAGGAGTTGACCGGCGCGGAGTCGATTCGCCAGCTCCCGACCCTGACTCTGTTCAAGATCAACATGAACCTCGAGATGGAGAAGGGAACCGAGACCCTCGCGGCTACGGCTGGAGAGGCCGTGATGCCGCGAGAATTGGAACCGGTTGCCTACGACGAGACTGACATCGAGGTGATCCGTGCGATCCAGGGCCAGATGGAACCGGTCGCCAGACCCTTCGATGCGCCTGCCTCACGCGCCGGGATGGATGTCGACTCCTATCTGAACCATCTCGCCGGTATGCAGGAGCGAGGGATCCTGCGCCGCGTGGCCGCGATTCTCTTCCACCGCCGCGCCGGGTTCTCCGCCAACGGCATGGGCGTCTGGCGCGTCCCGGAGGATCGGATCCGCGAGGTCGGTGTCGAGATGGCCTCGGTTCGCGGAATCTCGCATTGCTATCAGCGGCCCACCTATGAGGACTGGCCGTACAGCGTCTTCACGATGGCTCATGGTCGCTCGAAGGAGGAGTGCGATGCGATCCTCGATTCGATAGCTGATCAGCACGACCTCCATGGCGAGGATCGAGCCGTCCTGTACTCGTCGACCGAGTTCAAGAAGATTCGGCTTCGCTACTTCACAGAGGACTACGCCGCTTGGGAGGTAGAGAACTCCTGAACTGGGACGGTTCCAGGAAGCTGTACGGGGAAGCACTGGAGCTGTTGCCGGGTGGGGTCAACTCGCCGGTCCGGGCCATGCGGTCGATCGGCCGCGACCCGATCTTCATCGAGAGGGGAGAGGGTCCGTACCTGTTCGACGTCGATGGCAATCGATATATCGACTGGGTCTGCTCGTGGGGCCCTTTGATCGCTGGGCACGCCGAACCCTCGATCCTCGCGGCCGTCCGCGCGGCTGCAGAGCGCGGCACCACCTACGGTGCGCCTACCGCCGGCGAGGTCGCTCTTGCTCGGGAGGTCGCGAAGCGTTTCGACTCGGTCGAGATGGTCCGCATGACCTCTTCAGGGACCGAGGCAGCGATGGGAGCGATCCGACTCGCTCGCGCAGCTACCGGGCGCGACGCGCTGGTCAAGTTCGCGGGCGCGTATCACGGCCACACCGACGGCCTCCTCGTGTCGGCTGGTTCGGGCATGGCCACGGCCGGCAAGCCGTCGAGTCCCGGGGTGCCAGCAGCCGTAGCGGAACAAACCGTCGTGGTCCCCTGGAACGACACAGATGCCGTCGAGGCGGCCCTCGCGGCCAGACCCGTTGCGGCGCTCTTGGTCGAGCCGATACCGGCGAACATGGGCCTCGTGCCGCCTGAGGAGGGCTTCCTGAGGCGATTGAGGGAGCTGGCAGACCAGTACGGAGCCGTCTTGGTCTTCGATGAGGTGATCTCAGGTTTTCGCGTCTCCCGAGGAGGCGCGCAGGAACTGACCGGGGTCACACCCGACGTGACGGCTTTCGGGAAAGTCATCGGCGGAGGTCTTCCCGCCGCAGCGTTCGGAGCGAGCTCCGAGCTGATGAACCATCTCGCACCTGCTGGCGACGTCTATCAGGCGGGAACCCTGTCGGGTAACCCACTCGCAGTTGCAGCAGGACTCGCCACGATGGAGTTGCTCGATGACGCCGCCTACCTGAAACTCTCTCAGACCACCGATGCGCTGGCCGATGCTCTTCGCGGGGCCGCAGGGGATCACCCGGTCCAAGTGGTTTCGGTTCCGGGTCTGGTCACTCCCTTCTTCACAGACCAGCCGGTCAGCGATTTCGAAGGAGCGAACTCTTGTGACATGGACGCATACGCTCGCTTCTGCCGCGAACTGATCGAGCGCGGTGTGTATCCGCCTGCATCACAGTTCGAAGCGTGGTTCCCTTCGCTTGCTCACGACGAAGAGACTGTCGAGATGACCGCCGCGGCAGCGGCGGAGGCCTTCGATGCAGTCTTCGCCGACGGCTGATCTCGGCGGAGATGGAGCAGCCCGCAGAGAAGAGCGGTTCGCGTTCATTCCTCGATCTGAGGGAGGAGATCGATATGGAGGATGGCCTCAGCTCCGCATTGAGACCGATCGACACCGTCGTTGCCCCAGCGGCATTTGGAGAGTTCGTCGCCCTCGGCCCACGATCCACCGACCCCGATCAGTACGCGCTGCTGATCGAGTCAATCCGCGAGGGCTACCTCCTCCACTACGGCACACCAAGACTCTTCGCACCGGACATCGATCCGGATCTGGCGCTCCTGGCCGGCGACTTCCTCTATGCCCTCGGGCTCGAGCGCCTGTCCATGCTCGGTGACACCGAAGCTGTGGCCTACCTCGCAGACCTGATCTCGCTGCAGGCAGTCATACACGCTGATGGTGTCTCCACAGATCCAGGGTTCGATCGATTGGATCAGGCACTCTGGCTGGCTACGAGCGTTGCCGTGGGATGCGGCGCGAGTACGGAATTCACCGCTTTGAGAGCGGAAATCCCGGGTTTGGAGGATCCGCGTGGGCTGGCAGACCTCTTACTGGCCTGGGCAGGGCAGCGAGCCGCCGAGACGGGAGTCGGTGAGGCGTGGACCCGGTTGCGCGAACAGGTAGGATTGATAGCTGAATCAGACCCTCTTGACTGAGTGCACGAGACCCCCGATCACCGGAGAAGAATTGGCTACGAACGGCGAAAGCGGAAACGGTAAACGCAAGCTTCCGAAGGCGGCACCAGCTGGCACCTT
This sequence comes from Solirubrobacterales bacterium, assembly GCA_032119755.1. Lineage (GTDB taxonomy): Bacteria > Actinomycetota > Thermoleophilia > Solirubrobacterales > 70-9 > CAIUSP01. The sequence goes on from JAUMFR010000053.1 coordinate 10,991, forward strand.
CGAAGGCGAGTCGATGAACCGCCGCGCCGCCTTGATGGTCGGTGGTCAGGTTCTCGCTGGCGGCGCCATCGCGGTGGTCGCCCTTCCGACCATCGGCTTCGCTCTCGCACCGGTCTTCAAGGAGAAGGGTGATTTCTGGCAGTCGGTCGGGTCGGTCGACCTGTACTCCGCTGACGAGTACACCGCGACCGTGATCACCGCGGTCGAGGGCACCGGCGAGTCGGGAAAGACCACGGCCTACGTACGCCTCGGCAACGAAGAACTGAAGGAAGATCCGAATTCCGTGGTGGCGGTGAGCACTCGCTGTGCGCACCTCGGTTGCGCGGTCAGGTTCGTCGCAGCCGCCGGAAACTTCATCTGCCCGTGTCACGGAGGTGTCTACGGGTTCCAGGGTGAACGCATCGGTGGCCCCCCTGTCCGACCCCTCGACCGCTTCCAGACCCGGGTGCGCGATGGAGAGGTCGAGATCGGCCCTCGCTACAGCGTCACCAACAGTTTCGAGCCCGTCCGTGCCCGTGACCCCGGTGAGTTCACCGGTGGAGTCTGGAACGTCATCTACCCGCCGCGGCCCTCAGTGCCGCCGGCTCCCTAGGGGAGGAAGCAACAGTGCCCGACATCGAAAAACTCATACCACCGCCCCTCCGTCGTCCCGCCAAGCCTGGCGAGGGCAATGGAAATGGAAATGGAAATGGGAACGGGGTCGTCGATCTGCGTCAGCCCACGGAGAAGAATGGCTCGGCCGCGACCGAGGAACTCAAGGGCAAGCTGAAGGACTCACCCGCCGATGTGGTCGGCTGGGTAGACGAGCGGACCGGTGCTTCGAACATCGTCACCGCGTTGGCGCTGCGCAAGGTCCCTAAGGGGACGAACTGGTTCTACACGCTGGGGTCGGCGACGATGTTCGCCTTCATCTGCCAGGCACTCACCGGAGTATTCCTTGCGATGTACTACACACCGTCGCCGGTCGAGGCCTACGCATCGATCACTTATCTCACCAACGAGGTATTCCTCGGTGAGTTCGTTCGCGGAATGCACAAGTGGGGCGCAACGGTGATGATCATCCTGATCTTCATGCACATGGCCCGAACCTTCTTCTTCGGCGCCTACAAGTATCCGCGAGAGCTCAATTGGGTGCTCGGGGTCGTCCTGATCATCCTCACTCTGGTCATGGGTTTGACCGGCTACCTGCTCCCGTTCGACCAGCGTTCCTTCTGGGCTACCGAGGTGGCGAACAACATCACCGCGAGCGGTCCCTTCGTCGGCCCTTATCTCGCCGACTTCCTCAGGGCGGGTCCTGAGATCGGCGCCACCACGATCCAGCGTTTCTATGCGATCCACATGTTGCTGGTGCCTGGTTTGATGATCGGGTTGATCGGCGCACACCTCTTCCTCGTGGTCAAGCTCGGCACCACCGCGCCGCCCTGGGTACACGCGAGCAAGCCCAAGTCCCTCCGTCGTAAGGATGTCGGATGAACCGCCACGATAAAGAGGAGTACCTACGCGAGTACGAGCAGCTGAAGAAGAAGGGGAAGCCCTTCTTCCCGTATGCGATCGCCAAGGATGGCGTCATGTTCGTGCTCGTCGCGCTGGTCATCGTCGTGATGTCCCTGATGCTCGGTGCGGAGCAGGGGCCGAAGGCGGATCCGACCACCACCAGTTACGTCCCTCGTCCGGAGTGGTACTTCTTCTTCCTCTTCGAGCTGCTCAAGGTTTTGAAGCCGCCGTGGTTGACGCCGGTCGCGACGATCGGTATTCCGACCCTGTGCATGGTCTTGCTGCTCCTGCTGCCGTTCTACGATCGCAACCCCGAGCGGCGCCTGACCCGGCGTCCGATCGCAGCGATCAGTGGATTCTTCGTGATCATCGCTATGGCCTACCTCACCTTCCTGGGAGCCAACGCAGGTTCGCCGACCGAGATCGAAGCGAAGGTCCCGGCGTCGCTCGAGGAGGGTAAGTTGGTGACCGCACAGTCCGGTTGTCTGGCGTGCCATCAGATCGGCGAGAACGGAAACAACGGACCCGGGCCTGAACTGACCGAGATCGGCCTGCGACTGCCAAGGGCCACGATTGCCCGGTCTCTCTACATCGGCCCCGGCATCATGCCGTCGTATGCGGGCCTGCCGAAGAAGAAGCTCGACGCTCTCACCGAATACCTCGCGTCGCTTCGATAGCGTCGTATCCGGATCTCGATCATGACGCCTGAGGCCACCTCATCATCGGGAGGTCGACCATCACGCGACTCGGCCGAATTCGCCGACGAGGTTCGTGGGATGTTCGATCGGATCTCAGGGGTCTACGACCTGATGAACTCGGCGATGACCGCGGGACTCCACCACGAGTGGCGGGATCGTGCGGTCGAACTGAGCAGGGTCCAGCCGGGCTCTGATGCGCTGGATCTCTGCACTGGGACCGGAGATATCGCGCTGGCGCTGCGAGAGCGAATCGGACCGGATGGCCGAGTGGTGGGGGTCGACTTCTCAGAGCCGATGCTGGAGAAGGCCCGCGAGAAGGGCGGCGAACGTGGACTAGGCGTCGAGTTCTCATGGGCTGACGCTCTCGCGCTTCCCTTCGCCGATGCGAGTTTCGATGCGGTCACGATTGGATTCGGAGCTCGCAACCTGGCCGATCTCGACAAGGGCATCGCTGAGATGGCCCGCGTGCTGCGTTCGGGAGGGAGGTTGGTGATCCTCGAGATAACCCGTCCAGTCCGCGAGCCGATGGCCAGTTTCTTTGGTCTCTGGTTCGATCGGGCCGTGCCGGCTCTGGGAAAGGTCGCCGGTGATCCCGATGCGTACACATATCTTCCGGAGTCGGTGAAGACCTTTCCCGATCCGCGAACCCTCGCCGGCAAGCTCGACGCCGCCGGATTCGAGGACATCCGCTGGGTGCTGGTTGCGGGGGGGATCATCGCGCTCCATTCCGCAACGCGCTCAGCACCGACCACTGACTCTTGAGCCGCAAGTCCGCCATACCCGCTCCGGTAACCGCAGCGATGGACGCTGCGGATCCATGGCTTCCTCGTGCTCTTGGGCGAGTGGAGGACCGCCTCGCCGAGCTCGCATCGGGACACGGGTCGCAGGTCGGAGAGGATTCGGAGGCCACGCTGCAGGCGGGCGGCAAGAGACTGAGACCACTCTTGGTGCTCCTTTGCGCTGGACCGCAGGCCGGTGACCGAGCTACAGCCGCAGCCACGGCGGTCGAGTTGATCCACATGGCGACTCTCGTCCACGACGATGTGCTCGATTCAGCCCCCGTCCGTCGCGGGGAGCCGACCGTGCTTGCTCGATCCGGCCGCGATCGAGCCATGGCGGTAGGCGATTTCCTCTTATCGAGAGCATTCGCTGAGCTCGCAGCGGTCGGCGACCAAGAGGCCATCCAGACTCTGGCCGCTGCCTCGACCTCCCTCGCCCGGGGAGAGCTGGCTCAACGCCAGGGGGCCTATGACCTCGAGCTGAGCGAGGATGATTACTTCCACCGATGCTCGCTCAAAACCGCGCGTCTCTTCGAAGCTTCGTGTCGGGTCGGGAGGCAATCGACATCCGAGGTCGGTGTCGATGAGCTAGCCGAGTTCGGATCACGCATCGGCCTCGCCTTCCAGTTGCTCGATGATGTGCTCGATGTCGTCGGGCCGCCCGAGCGGACTGGGAAGGCGATAGGCACTGATTTGCTGGACGGGACGGTGACGCTGCCGTTGATCTGGGCGCGGCAGGTTGATCAGGAGATCGCCGCCGACGGTCTCGAGGGACTCGACGAGGGTTCGGCCGCTGTCGTATGTCAGCAGATAGTCGCTACCCACGCCACCGACCGGGTCAGAGCGCGGGCGGGTGAGGAGATCGATACCGCAAAGGCCGTCCTAGGTTCGGCTGGCCTCGATCCCGAGGATGTCAGGTTGTTCTCACTGATCGCCGATGGCGTAGTAGAGCGCTACTCCTAGCGGATGTTGCTCACGTCCCCTCCTTCCACCCCACCGGTGAATAGACTCGCGCCATGGTTCTGAGTGACCGGACAATCAAGCAAGAGGTCGAGGCCGGCCGCCTGGTCATCGACCCCTACGACGAGTCGTTGGTCCAGCCCTCCAGCTACGACGTCAGGGTGGACAGGAGCTTCCGCGTCTTCCATAACTCGCGGTACCCATACATAGACGTCCGGAAACCGACCGATGATCTCACCGAGAAGGTCGAAATCTCCGACGATGAGCCGTTCGTCCTGCATCCCGGGGAATTCGTGCTCGGACAGACCCTCGAGCGGGTGAGGCTCCCGGACGATCTCGTCTCTCGCCTGGAGGGGAAGAGTTCACTGGGCCGTCTCGGACTCGTCATCCACTCGACTGCGGGGTTCGTCGATCCAGGGTTCGAAGGAAACATCACCTTGGAACTCTCGAATCTGGCGAACCTCCCGATAACCATCTATCACGGGATGCCGATCGGTCAGATGTCCTTCATGCGAATGGATCAACCGGTCGAACACCCCTACGGTAGCGGCGAGGTGGGCTCCAAGTATCAGGGTCAAGGCGAACCGACGCCCAGCAGGTTCCACCTGAATTTCGATCGCTAGGCACCCTCGCCCGCGCTCTGGGTGAGGTCCTCTCACGCAGGAGCGCATGACCACGCTACGATTGGCCCATGCCCAATATCGGACCGCTAGAAATCGCGATCGTCCTGATCATCGTCTTGATCATCTTCGGGCCGAAACGCCTGCCCGAACTCGGCCGCTCGATGGGCCGTGGCATCAGGGAGTTCCGCAGCTCGGTCACCGGTAAGAACCGTGAGGACTCTTCGGGCAGCCCGGAGAGTCGCGAGCTCGAAGGTACGTCGACCTCGGGTGACACCACCCTGGAAGACGAGCCAGTGCAGGGCGAAGTCGTCTCCGACAAGAAGTCCTGATGCCCAAGATCAAGCCGGCATCACCGGACGACCAGTTCACGCTGGTCGAACACTTGGACGAACTCCGCTTTCGGCTGATCGTCTGCATAGCCGTATTCCTCGTTGCACTGGGGCTCTGCATCTGGCAGAGCGACCTCGTGTTGGAAATAGCCAACCGTCCGCTGCCGGACGGTTTCGAGCCCATTACCTTCGCCGTCGGTGAGCCATTCATCACCACGATCACCGTTGCCGCCTACGCCGCCCTGGTGATCAGCCTGCCGGTGATCCTCTACCAGACCTATGCCTTCATCCTCCCTGCTCTCACTCCGCGCGAGCGCCATGTGGCTCGGCCGATGGTCGTGCTGGTTCCAGTGCTGTTCCTCGCCGGAGTCGCCTTCGCCTACTTCGCGGTCATGCCCGCGGCCACCAAGTTCCTGCTCGGATTCAATGCAACGGAGTTCAAGATCGAGGTGCGAGCCAAGGACTATTACTCGTTCTTCGGTCTCACGCTGCTCTCTCTCGGCGTTTTGTTCCAGGTGCCGGTCGTGATCCTCGCCCTGACCCGCCTCGGAGTGACCACGCCGGACATGCTCGCTCGCTATCGACGGTACGCGGTCCTGGTGATCGCAGTGATCGCGATGCTGCTACCCGGTACAGACCCGGTCACGATGCTGATCTCGATGGTTCCGCTCTACCTCCTCTACGAGGGGAGCATCCTCCTCGCCCGCGTTGCTGGTGGGCCGAGCCCGGAAAAAGCGAATGACCCCCCGACAGCGACGCCCGACCCCGGCTAGCCTTAGACGATGCTCTTCGATCTACAGAGTCCAGGCAGACGCGCCGCGATCAAGGTCATCTACTCGACCCTCGCAATCTTGCTCGGCGGTGGTCTGCTCTTCTTCGGAATCGGATCAGATGCCACGGGCGGCCTGCTCGACGCGCTGGGTCTGCGGGACAGCGAACAGGACAGCAGTGAGATCTACGCCAAGGAGATCCAGACGGCGCAGGCTGCGTTGAAGACCAACCCGGATAACGAGGCCGCTCGACTCGACCTGGTCAGTCTCTACATCCAGCGTGGTAACCAAGAACTCGAGGTCGACCCTCAGACCGGTCAGTCCACCGCAACCCCCGAAGCATCTACCTCCTACAACCTCGCTGCGGACCAATGGGACCTCTATCTGAAGGGGAATCCCAAGAAGCCGGACTCCGGCCTCGCGCTTCAGGTCGCGAACAGCTTCTTCTTGATGGCTCAGTCTTCCTCCAGCGCGTCCGACGCCAGGATCGACGTGGAGAACGCAGCGGAGGCCCAGCGGGTCGCGGTCGATCAGAACCCGACCGTCGGCAACCTCAATAACCTCGCTGTGTATCTCTTCTACGCAGGTCGTTTCTCCGAGGCTGAGCGTGTGGTCTCCCAAGCTCTCGCGAAGGCTCCCGCTGCGGATCGGAAGGACCTGAGCAAGCAGTTCGATCAGGTGGAGAAGTCTGCGAAAGCCTTCGAGAAGCAGGTGGTGACCGAGTCGAAGGCGCAGGCCCAGTCGGGCGGCTCGGGCGCCGGTGGCTCGAATCCGCTCAGTGGTGGCGGCCTCGGCGGATCGCCGCTCGGTGCTCCCTGATCCCTGCTGATCGCGAGCGC
>JAUMFR010000054.1:0-4646 GCA_032119755.1 Solirubrobacterales bacterium
TTCTCCCTGGGGGACTCGGCAGAGGCGGAATCGGAACCGGAGCCAGTCGTGGTGCCCGACGTGGTGGTGCCCGACGTGGTGGTACCCGAGTCGCTCGTGGTGGTGCCGCCGTTCCCGTCGTCGCTCGACTCGGCTGGTTCACGGTTCTCACTGGCGGTCGCAGTCGGATACTCCTCGACGTACTGATTTCCGGCCGACTCACGGGCGATCGTGCCGACCAAACCCTGAATTCCGAGCAGCAGCGGCCCGAGAACGATGAAGACGACGAATCCCCTGCGGACCTTGGGGGCACGAGCAGCAGCCGCCTGGAAGAGAAAGTAGAGAGGGACGATCAACAACAACAGACCGACGAGCGCGATCGCGTCACCGATCACCGCTCCGTTGCCGAGTTCCGCGTACTGACGCAACTTGGCGGCTTCGGTGACACCGTCCACCGGCCCAGCCGACTGGCGCAGGAGTGTCGAGATAACGATCAGGAGGACCCCTGCCAACGCGAAGATGCCAGCCGGACGCATCCAGCGAGCCTCGGACTCGGCGAGGTGTCTGTTCGGTGTCGGGGCGGCGGCTTCCATTTAGAACTCCCGAAGACGCACGCCTGCGCATCCGTGAGAGCAGGCACACATCTTATTCCCCAGAGCACAACCCCGGCCTGTGGCGCGTAACCTCAACGGGTCATGTCACTCCTCTCGAAACAACGCGGACCTATCGCCGTGTATGGAGCCACCGGTTACACCGGTCGGCTGGTGGCAGCAGAGCTGAGTGCAGCCGGGTCCGACTTCGTCCTCTCTGGGCGCAACCAGCAGAAGCTGGGCCAGTTGGCCGACTCCCTCGAAGGGGAGGTCCGGGTTCAGGCCGCCTCGGTGGATGAACCGGAGGCGCTCAGATCGTTGCTCGCGGAGTGCTCGGTAGTGATCGACTGCGCTGGTCCATTCCTCCTCTACGGTGAGCCGGTGCTGAAGGCAGCAGTCGAGACCGGCACCCATTATCTCGACACCACCGGTGAACAGCCCTACATGAAGATGGCGCTCGACCGGTACTCGGCACCCGCCCGTGAGGCGGGGGTTTCCGTGATACCGGGGATGGGTTTCGACTACGTGCCGGGCGACATGCTCGCCGCGTTGACCGCGGAAGGGATGGGAGAGCTCGACGAGGTCACGCTCGCATACACGGCGAGCTTCCAGCCGACTCGGGGGACCATGCGCTCGGCGCTCGAGATGATGAAGGGGGGAGATGTCGAATGGCGGAAGCTCAGCTGGCAGCCCGCCAGCCAACGTGTCTCGCGCGGACACTTCGACTTCGGTGAGCCGCTCGGACGCAAGCGGATGACCCGCTATCCGGCCGGCGAACAGATCACCGTCCCCCAGCACATCTCCACCAGGCTCGTCAGGACCATGCTCAGCGCTGACTCACTCGCTCCGGGCGCGGTCGACTTCCTCCTGCCGGCTATCACCCGTCCCACCTCGCTGATGATGAGGACTCCGGCTAAGGGTCTGGTCGGCGCGGCAATTGGCCGTCTGCCGGAGGGAGCGAGCGAGAAGGATCGTCGAAGCGCACGGTTCACGATCGTCTGTGAGGTGAAGCGCGGTAAGCGCATTCGCAGAGGTACGGTGAACGGGAGAGACATCTACGGTCTAACCGCCCGTCTGGTCACGAGGGGAGCCCGGATCTGCGCAGAGAGAGGCTTCGACGGCAAGGGTTTCCTCGCGCCCGCCCAAGCATTCGATCCTCGCGATTTCCTCTCTGATCTGGACGAGTTCTCACTCGAATGGCACGTGGAACCTGCCGCCGCCGAGGTTGCGGCTTCCTGACCAGCGGTGAGGCAGGTCTCTCAGAACATGCCGACCACCCCTCTGGCTGCCGGGGCCGTCCCCGGCGGTCCACGCTGTCCGGCGTGTCAGGAGCCGCTGTTCGTCTGGATCGAGACAGTCGGATTCGGTCCCCGGGAGGATGAGATCGTCGATCGCTGCGAGAACTGTGGCCTCGTGTGTGCCCGCAACAGGGTTCCGAACAGCCCCGAAGAGGCCGTGGAGAGACTCTTCCTGGGTGGCTCGACGGCTGTCAGGGGACAGGTCCCCAACCCCGCGAGCTTTCAGGCCTGGTTCGGTGCGGAGAACTGGGCAGCGCTCAGGCCGGGCAAGAGCGGGCTGGGAGCCAGTCCCGATGCCCTGAGGAGGCTCTTCGAGCTAACAGGCCGCACTCAGGTGAAGATGAGACCGGCCGTCGGCTCGGCGATTGCGAGTATGTGGCAGACGCTGATCAACCTGCTGACCTTCCATCGCGACTTCGCGATCCAGCTGGCCAACCGGGAGCTACACCCGGTGGGGTTCAAGGGCTGGTCCACCTGGGTGATCGACCTGTTGATAACGATCCTGATCGCAGTACCGACAGCGATCCTTGCCCTCATCCTCGAGACGCTCGCCACGGTTGCCGGGCGGGGTGGAGTGCTCGAGGTCTCGGCTTCGCCAGAGGACTCCTATTTGCGGCCGTAGAGCCCGCGTACCAAGGGAAGTAGTGCCCACCGTGGCAGGTGCCTGCCTCCGGCGGCGCTGATCTTGTTCAAGTTCCCCGCGATCACCACGCGCTTGCCTGCCTCGAAGCCCTCGATCCCGATCCGGGCCGTCTCGTCAGCCTCCATCCACATCCGATCGGGGGTGTTCGCCTCGAAACCGCTCAGATCCGCCACCTCGGCGAACTCGGTACGCACCGGGCCGGGGCAGAGCGCGGTCACCACCACTCCCTTTTCCTCCAACTCGGTGTGAGCAGCCTCGCTCATAGACAGCACGAAGGACTTCGTCGCCGCGTAGACCGCCATACCCGGCAGTGGCTGGAAACCGGCCGTGGAGGCAACATTGAGGATTCCTCCCCTCCCGCGCTCGACCATCCCGGGTGAGAATCTGTCCATCAGATCGACCACCGCCTCGATGTTGAGTCGGATCATCTCCGTATGCCTCTCGGCGGAGTTGTTGAACATCCTCCCCGTCAGGCCGAAGCCGGCGTTGTTGACCAGGATCTCGACCTCACGCGCTCCACCGAGCAGTGTCCCGACCATCACCCCACGGGCTTCGGGATCGGCCAGATCGCAGACCATCACATCCGCACCGGGCTTTCCGTCACCGGAGAGCTGTTCCGCGACCTCCTCGAGCCTCTCCCTCCTTCGGGCGACCAGGGTGAGGTGGTGTCCACGGGCCGAGAGCAACTTGGCCAACTCGATCCCGATTCCGGAGGAAGCGCCTGTGATCAGCGCAGTCGAGGTACTGGAGGGCAGGGGCAGACGGGACATCTTCAGGAGAGACCTTCACGCGCCTCGCGGACGAGGGTCACCGCCTCGGGGAAGATGATCCTGATCGCGTCCCTCACCTGAACGGCCTGCTCATCGCTCGAACCCTGGAGATCGAGGACCGAGATGGAGGCAACGGTCATATCGACCGCTAGCTTGATCGCGTTGTCGGCCCATGCGACCTTCTGGGCCCCCTGCATCTGCTCGGCCATCTCCTCTATTCGCCTCTGCATGTCGTCAGGGTCTCCGAACAGACCCCCGAATCCTCCTGCTTCCATGTGGCGATCATAGAGCGCAGACTCGTAACTCTCTGCGCGCCATCGACTTCACCGAAGCCCTCAGGCTCGATCGGTGGCGAGGATCAGACGAACACGGAGGCATACCGAGGGCGGAACGGCGTCGGTCGAGCAAATCGCACTGGCGCTCCTGCTGGCTGCGGTGTTCGCCACCGCGATCGCCTTCGTGACCGTCGCTCCCCCTGTCTCCTCGTCGCGAGAGCTCGGATCGCTGATCGCCCGGCGACTAGCCTGCGTTCCCCGTCATCCAGATGCGCCGTGTGGCCGTAATCCACTGGTGCTGGCCTACGGATCCCCGGTCGCGAAGGCCGTGAGGATGCTCGCACCGGATCCTCTCGCCGTCGCGGCCGGTGGCGGCGTGTCGTTGCTGCCGGTCGACTTCAGGCGTTGCCGCTCACGCTCCTGCGCCTTGCCGGGGGACAGCAGCGGTCTGACCGCGTCGCTGCGCAGGGTCACGCTGTTCACCCAGGTGATCGACCGACGCCGCAGCACGGGCCGGGTGGAGATCCATTATTGGTCCTACCTGCCGAGTCTCGGGTGGCGGTTCACAAAGGCATCCGCGGGATCGTTGGAGGTGGAGGCCGCCTCTACTCTCAGGCTGAGGAGACTCGATCACCCGGTTTTGATTCCACTGGAGACGCTAGCCGGCAGAGATCACCTCGATTTCCCCTCAGACGAGGAGCCACCCTGGCGCTGGCAGGTCGCCAGTCGCTCCTAGCGCTCGGCCTTGCGCTCCCTTGCGCTACCGAGGATCGAACGCCAGTCGACGGTCCTGAAGACGATCAGCACGGCCGCGAATGCGAGCAGTGCTACCCAGACCACGGTCGTCACCTGCTGACCTACCGAGTAGGAGAGCAAGGCCGCTGTCGGATCGGGTGAATCCGCGAATGCCGCCACCAGCAAGGCCTGCTGGGCTCCGGCTCCGCCAGGTGTGAAGGGGACGATCTGCGAGACGGTCTGGACGCTGGTGGCGACCAGTGCCGGTTCGAACCCGGTCTCGACGTTGAACGCGGCCAGCATCAACCAGACGCTGGCCAACCTGAACACCCAGCCGAGCGCCTGCCAGGAGACGA
>JAUMFR010000055.1:0-701 GCA_032119755.1 Solirubrobacterales bacterium
CGAGGGTGGCGCTCAGCACTTCTCCGGTCAATCCAGTCTGTTCCGGCCGGCGGTGATGAACCGACTGCGGGAGGGCGATCGACCCTCCTTTCCTCCGAGCATCCGTGATGCCCTGGTGCTGGGCGGAACGGTGTTCGACCTGCTGGATCGAAACGAGGGCAGAGAGGCCTGCCTGGTGCTGGTCTCGAGGCTGCGGAAGGACGGAGCGGAGGGCAACCTCGAGACCGCGTTCAAGGCGCGATTCCGGGAAATCGAAGCTGCGTGGCGGGACCACCTGGCCGAGATGGTCGGGCAAGCCGAACCAGCAACTCTTGACCGGATCGACTACTGATCCAGCAAACTCTCGGTCACGGCGCCTTCGACGATGTCGAAGGCGCGAATCGGTTCCTCTTCTCCCTCTGCCAGTGAGACGATCAGATAGGCGACGCCAGGGTAGGTCGCGAGATTGATGTCGGTCTGCGAGGGATAGGCAGCACTCTTGGTGTGTGAGTGATAGATGCCTACAAGCTCCTCCCCGGCCCGGTCCATCTCCTGCATGATGCGGAACTGGTCCTTTGCATCGAGGCTGTAGCGGAGCGGACTCGCCTCGGCGTTCACCGCCCGGTAGAGGGTCCGCGCCACCCGGTCCGGTCCGCCACCGAGCAACCCGCAGCACTCGTTCGGCAGGTCGTCGCGGGCGTGGGCCAGCATGGCTTCCCTGA
>JAUMFR010000055.1:711-4345 GCA_032119755.1 Solirubrobacterales bacterium
GTCTCACTACCACCAGACCGTGGAGTCGAGATCCGTCAACTCCTCGATCGGTTTGTCGTAGATCCCTGAGGAGAGGTACTTCCAGCCGTCGTCTGGAATCAGGAACACGACGTTGCCTCCGTCCATCTCACCGGCGATCCGGTTCGCCACGCATGCGACCGCTCCTCCAGACACTCCAGAGAACACGCCCTCCTCATGAAGCAGCTTCTGTGTCCAGACGACGGAGTCCTGGTTGGAGACCATGATCTTGCGGTCGAGCAACTCGATATCGAATATCGGCGGTATGAAACCGTCGTCAAGCGACCGAAGTCCGGACACGAGCTCTCCCTGCATGGGTTCGGCGGCGACGAGCAGGGTCTCTGGGTCGTGCTCCTTGAGACGCCTCCCATTACCCATCAGCGTTCCTCCGGTACCAAGTCCGGCCACGAACGCGGACACCTCGTCGAGCTCCTCGAGGATCTCCACCGCGGTGCCGTTGTAGTGGGCCATCGGGTTGGCCTGATTGCCGTACTGGTAGGGCATGTAGTAACTCGAGTCCGCCTCAGCCATCTGCAGCGCCAACTCCACAGCGCCGTTGGATCCCTTGGAGCCCTCGGAGTAGACGATCTCCGCTCCGTACATCCGCAGCAACTGGGTGCGTTCCTCGGTCACGTTGTCGGGCATCACGACCTTGAGCGGATAGCCCTTGCGACGGCAGATCATCGACAACGAGATACCGGTGTTACCCGAAGTAGGTTCGAGGATCGTCTGGCCGGGTTCGATCGCGCCCCTGGACTCCGCGTCCTCGATCAGCGAGCGGGCGACCCTGTCCTTGACCGACCCAGTGGGGTTCCTGCCCTCCAGCTTGGCCCAGATACGGACCGTGGGATTCGGAGAGAGACGCGGCAATTCCACCAAGGGCGTATTGCCGATCGACTCGATCACGTTGCCGAATCGGCCTCCACACGGGCGGTTGAGCAGATAGTCATCGGACATCAGGGAGACAGCATACTTCATTAAGTGAAGCCATTGGTGATTTAGACGCTGACTCTGCCTCCAAAACCGCCTATCGTGCAGCTCTGAGGATGGCAAACCCGCCACCCATGGAGAGAAAAAGAGAGAGGCATACAAATGAAGAGACGTTCCCTTGCTTTCGTAGCGGTGATCGGCGCTCTGATGGCTGGAGTCATCGTGACCGCTTGCGGCAGCAGTTCTGACTCGGGCAGCGGCAATACCCTTCTGGTCGGCTCCGATATCCCCTATCCGCCTTTTGAGCAGGGCAAGGCCCCTGACTACGACGGATTCGACATCGAGTTGGTCAACGAGATCGCCGAACGGACCGGAAAAACGGTGAAATATCAGGACACAGCGTTCGACACGATCTTCCGTGATGTCGCCCAAGGCAAGTTCGACATGGTCGCTTCAGCAGCGACGATCACGCCTGAGCGTGAACAGACTGTCGACTTCTCTGACCCGTACTACGAGGCCAATCAGGCGATCGTGGTGGCGAGCGGCTCCGACATCCAGTCAGTCGAGGATCTCGACGGCAAGATCATCGGTGCGCAGGACGGCACAACCGGCGAGGCCTACGCCAACGACGAGATCTCCGCTGACAGTGTCCGCGGATACGCCCAGGGCCCGGAAGCGATTCAGGCTGCGAAGGCCGGACAGGTCGATGCAGTGATCATCGACGAGCCGGTTGCGCAGGATGCGCTGAGCAACCAGAGCGGGATCGAGATCGCCGCGGTCATCTCGACCGGTGAGCTCTACGGCTTTGCATTTGCTCAGGACAACGATTCGCTGAGGGAAGAGATCAACAAGGCGCTGCAGGAGATCAAGGATGATGGGACTCTGCAGAAGATCTACGAGAAGTGGTTCCCCGGTGTCGAAGTGCCCGAATCCGTACTCAGCGGGACCAACGAGTCGCTGAAGTAACCGGTCCGCGGGGACAGACCGAAGCTGATTGCGAGGGGCGCCTACGGGCGCCCCTCGTCTTTGGCCACAGCGGGCAGGTCGGTGAGATCTCGCTTCGAATAACCTTGCCCGGCAACCGGGAGGGAGAGCCTGAGTGGACGTAATCATCCAGCAATACTTTGATCTGACGATCATCGGCGAAAACTTCGGGCTGGTGCTCAAGGGCTTCTGGGAGACCATCCAACTTTCGATCATCGGCGGCATCCTCTCTCTCGTCTGGGGTCTGGTGCTGGCTCTGGTCCGTCAACTTCCGGGACGGGCCGCGAAGCCACTGCGAGGTCTCGCGATTGCCTACATCGATGCGTTCCGCGGGATCCCCATGCTCCTGGTACTGCTCCTCGTGTCAGGCGGACTCGGCGCGTTCGCTGCCGACGGTGCGATTCCGCAGTGGCTCGGGATTCCGAGGTGGTTCGGCAAGCCGGATCCGTTCTGGTACGGGATCATCGCCATCACGCTCACCTACGGGGCCTACATGGCCGAGGTCTATCGGGCCGGCATCGAAGCCGTGCCGAGGGGCCAGATGGAGGCTGCAAGATCGCTGGGTATGTCCTACGGGCAGTCGATGCGGCACGTGATCGTGCCCCAGGCGGTAAGGAAGGTCATTCCTCCACTCCTCAACGACTTCATCGCCCTGATGAAGGACACTTCGCTGGTCAGCGTGATCGGATTCATCGAGGTAGTCCAAGCCGGTCAGGACGTCTACCAGACCACCTTCAACAGCTCGGCCCTCACCTTCGGCGCACTGCTCTTCTTGCTGGTCACGATTCCGCTGGCTCGCTTCGTCGACAGGCGAATCGCCGGTCAGCAGGAGCGCTACAGCAGAGGTACGGCGGGAGCGAGCGCATGAGCGATCAGTCGTTCGTCTCGCTGAGGGGGATCGAGAAGAGCTTCGGCGACCTCGAGGTCCTCAAGGGGGTAGATCTCGAGATCCGCAAGGGAGAAGTCATCTGCCTGCTAGGACCCAGTGGATCCGGAAAGAGCACACTGCTGCGTTGCATCAACCTCCTCGAACCACCGAATTCGGGGATCATCATGCTCGAGGGAAAGGCGATCCACGGTGAGGGCGCCGACAGCGACGGTGTGGATTTCGTCCGCAGACGAGTAGGAATGGTCTTCCAGCAGTTCAACCTCTTCCCGCACATGTCCGCTCTCGAGAACGTATGCGTTGCTCAGGAGACTGTGCTCGAACGCAGTTCCGAGGAGGCGCGTGACAAGGCCACGACTCTGCTCGAACGGGTGGGGCTGCAGGAGAAGGTCGACGAATACCCTGAGAGGCTCTCGGGAGGCCAACAACAACGGGTGGCGATTGCACGTGCGCTCGCTATGGATCCGCACGTGATGCTCTTCGATGAGGTCACCAGCGCGCTCGACCCGGAACTGGTCAAGGAGGTGCTCGACGTGATGCGTGAACTGGCCGAGGAGGGAATGACGATGATCGTGGTCACCCACGAGATCGATTTCGCCCGTGACGTCGGCGACCGAGTGGTCTTCATGGACGGTGGAGTCGTGGTCGAACAGGGGCCGTCTCGACAGGTGCTCGATTCGCCGAGTGAGGAGCGAACCCGGGAATTCCTCGGGCTGGTCCTGGATCACTGAGCGAAGGGGCTCAGTCGCTGCGCTTCAGCCAGCCCCTCACCCTCGACAGGGCTGACCGCTCCGTGGTGACCCCGAGCAGCTCTCC
>JAUMFR010000056.1:0-2813 GCA_032119755.1 Solirubrobacterales bacterium
GGAGCTGCCTCTCAGCGCCGGCCGCTGGGCCATCTCCCTCCAGTACGCGTCGACTCAGCCAGCCCGGATCACCGCGCCGGGGCTGGATGTGGCCCTGCCGGCGAACCTCCTGTTCCGTGGTCCGGCGCCGTTCTATCCGGTGGGAGAGATCACCGTCAACCGTGACGGCCTGGTCGACTTCCGAGTCGCTGTGGGCAGGTTGCCAACGGTTGGACGTCTGCTCGGAGCCGAGTCCCGGGCCTACCTCGGGCCGATCGCGGCCACACCTGTCCCGGCGCGGGAGACGGTTCCCCTCTCTGGGGTCTGCGGCCGGTACCTCGACTGGTTCAGGCTGGCACCTGGCGTCCCGGACTCCGTGCTGCGAGGCATCCCCGCACCGACACCCCGCCGGGTGATCGAGCCTTAAGCGGCTGTCGAGATGCCCTTGCCGTCGATCGCGTCGGCGGCTTTCAGCAACTGCTCCACAAGATCCGGAGCCTCGAACGGCTCAGCGTGTCCAGCCGCGACCTTCTTGGGATTCAGCGCCGCGAGCTTGCGCACCGACTCGGCGGCCTTCTGGGTGTCCCAGTTGAAGCACTCGTGAGGGACCGAGGGGTGGTCGATCGGCTTGAACCTCGAACTGTCGACGAAGTAGACGGTGTCCGAGACGATCGCAAGGCCGTCTGACTCACGGAAGAGGCCGATCTGCCCGGGCGCATGACCCGGGAAGTTGTAGACCCGGAAACCACATAGTTCGTCACCCTCGGTGAGGGTCTCGGATATCTGTACCGGTCCACCGTCCCAGCGTGAAAGCAGGAAGGGGTAGATGCGCCGGGCATAACCCACCTCGATCTTCGAGAGGTCCCAGTACTCGCGGAACTCCTCGGATTCGGCCGCCGCGACCTCATCGGGGTGACAGATCACCGGTACCCCCATGTAGGGAGCGATCCCGCGGTGATCTGCATCTGCGTGGCCGAGGACGACCCTGCGCAGGCCACCCAGCTTCTCGGCGGCCCTTCGGACCGGCTCGACCATCGCTTTGGTGCCGGCGTCGAAGGCGCTCACGCCGCTTCCGTCTCGGAGCAGATAGACGTTCATCCCGTTCTTCACGTCTCCTCTGACCACCCAGACGTCATCCGCGACCTGTTCGAGCACAGGACTCCATGGCGGCTTGAACATGATCTTCTCTCCCATCCCGTTCAAGCCTATTGGACAGCGGGGCACCGCTCCATTCCGCCAATCGGTTGTCGTAGCATCGTAGGCGTGCCCACTATCTGGATCCTCTCCCTCGGCGTGATGATCGCCTGTCTGATCGCATCGATCGTGATCGCAATCATCAAGCTCTAGAGGGCGATCACGCGAATTACCGGCACGCCTGCGGGTAGTATCGCTTTGGATCTCAGGTTCGTGACTCGAAGAGGAGGCAACTGGTGGTCAAGAAAATCGTGGTGGGTACCGACGGATCGGAAACCGCCAATCACGCAGTGGCATCCGCGGTCGAACTGGCCAAGCTCTCGGGAGCCGAGTTGGAGGTAGTGAGTGCCTACTCACCTGTTCCCGAGGCTCGACTCAAGGCCGAGGCTGGCTCGAGTCCTGACGACGTGGCTCATACGGTTGGGCCGCGCGAGGATGTCGAACTGATCCTCGGCAACGCAGTGGCAGCCGCGAAGAAGGCGAAGGTCTCCGTGACCTCGCACCCTGTGGAGGGAGACCCGGCCGAAGCGCTCCTGGACGTGGCCGAGCAGAACGGCGCCGACCTGATCGTGGTGGGCAACAGGGGAATGACCGGTGCGACGCGATTCTTCCTCGGCAGCGTGCCGAATCGGATCTCGCATCACGCGCCCTGTGATGTCTGGATCGTCCACACGAGCGGCTGAGACTGCCAGCGGATGAGACTGGTCGCAGCGGCCCCGCCTCCTATCCGGTGGCCTCAGCAGCCCGGCGCAGCCGCCCTAACCGCTGAAGCCGCATCCAGCAGGCCTTCTCCGAACAGGAAGCGTGAGTACTTCTGGCCGAGTCCCTTTCGGCGCACCGTCTGCTTGATCTGACATGCGAGCTCCGACGGTGTCGGGTTGTCACCGAGGACGCCACTGGAGATCACCAGCGCTGCCACTCCTGCCACGTGAGGGGCGGCCATGGAGGTCCCCTCGTAGCCTTCGTAGCCGAACTGGATGAAGTCGAATCCGGTGAAGGTCAACTGGCTGACGGGGGCGGCCGAGTCCTTTGCTCGATCCTTCCGGCAGTCGGTGACCTTCCTCTTCGGAGGCCCACCGCCCGGCGCCACGAGGTCGAGACCCTTGCCTGAACGTGAGCCGGCTCCCGCGCACCCGTCTTTGGTCGTTCTCCCTACCCCGAGCACCTTGGGCGCGAGGGCGGGGAAGGCAACCGTCTTACCCACGGAGTTACCGGCGGCGGCAACGGGCAGGACGCCTTTGCTGCGTGCGTACTGGAGAGCGGAGCAGACGGTCGGAAGGTCCTCGCAGGAACGCACCTTGGCGGCGAATTCGAAGCTCATGTTGATCACATCCGCTCCCTGGTTCGCTGCGTAGCGGATGCCCTTGGCTATGTCCCTCGCGTTACCGACTCCGATCGCGTTCAGGACTCTCACCGGTATCACGGTCGCGCCGGGCGCGAGGCCGGTCAGCGCTACTCCGTTGTCGTTGAGTTCGGCGATCGTCCCGGTCACGTGGGTGCCGTGGCCGTCCTGGTCCAGCGGCTCGGTGTCGCCGTCAACGAAGTCGTAACCCGCGTCGAACTGAGCGCTGCTGAAGTCGGGGCTGCGGCGGAAGTCCGGTTCCTTGTCGAGGTACGCGACCCCGGTGTCGAGAACCGCC
>JAUMFR010000056.1:2823-9061 GCA_032119755.1 Solirubrobacterales bacterium
GGTTGAATCGACCGGTCCGCAAGGATCTGCCATGCGCCGATCGCGTTGATCCCACCTGCCGACTGATAGGTCTGGGCCGGCTTGCCGCAGAGCGATCCGCAGGCGAGGAAGTTCCACTGGATCTGTTGCCAGCCGCCCGGGATACCGGACCGGCCCGGGTCGTTCGGAATGGTCGATGTTCGCGCCTTGTAGTTGGGTACCGCGTATTCCACCCCTGGAGAGCGGCCGAGTTGCCTGATCGCCTGCCGGACCGAGGTCCCGGGAGGGAGCGATGTGAGTGTCTGGCTTCCGTCCGCGTAGCCGACGATCACCTCACCACTGACGTAACCGGTGCCTGCGAAGGCTGGCGCTGTAGATGCGAGCAACCCCACGGCGAAGAGAGTCGCAGCCAACGACATGGAGGCTTTCCCGATTCTCCTGATGTCCGAGCCTGAGTTCTCCATGAGAGCGTCCGAACCTCCGCGGTTTCTCGTCGACCGCAATCTGCGCAGTTTTCTCATCTTCTCAAGAACACGCCTCAGGCGTGAAAGTAGCCCGCCCCGCGGCCTATGTGCGCAATGCGCGCCGGCATCGCATACTTCTCGACGTGACCGTCTTCAGCGATACGGATGAAACTCTGATGCGCCGAGCCCTCGATCTTGCCTCAGCCGCGGCCGAGGCAGGTGATGTTCCGATCGGTGCCGTGATCGCCCGGGAAGGGGATGTCCTGGGTGCGGCCGGCAACGAGCGTGAGCAATCAGGCGATCCCACCGCGCATGCAGAGATCCTCGCCCTGCGACAGGCCTCGGTCACGCTCGGCGGATGGAGGTTGCCGGACACCACCTTGTACGTGACGCTCGAGCCGTGCGCGATGTGCGCAGGGGCGATCGCCCTCGCTCGTGTACCGCGACTGGTGTTCGCCACAGCCGATCCTAAGGCTGGCGCGGTGGGCGGAGTGTTGAATATCTACACGGAGGGGATGACCAACCACACGCCTGCGATCGAGTCTGGGCTGCTGCAGGACGAGGCGGCGGCGATGCTGAGCGGATTCTTCGCGGAGCGGCGCAGCGGATCAGAGGAGTAGGCTCCTTCACGTGAGCAGACTCATCCACACCTGTTATCGCGTTACCGATCCCGACAAGTCGGTCGCCTTCTACGAAGCCCTGGGCTTCGAGGTCGTCGGTCGGATGCCGATCCGAGACGAGGCCGAGAACATCTTCATGAACATCCCGGGTGATGGCGATTCACCGAAGCTCGAGTTGACCCACAACTTCGGCGTGACCGAGTACGAGATCGGCACCGGCTACGGCCACATCGCGATCACCGTGGACGATCTCGATTCTACCCTCGAGCGTCTGTCCGGCGAGGGCATAGAACCCGAGAAGCCGCCCTACTCGGTGCGAGAGGGCGGCTCCAGGTTGTGCTTCGTTCGCGACCCTGACGGTTATCGGGTCGAGCTGATCGAGATCAGCCGGTATTGACCGGCCGGCGGGGACCCTGGCGGGTACCGTCGGGGCTTGCGGTCACCTTCTCCTTCACCTTCGTCTGCATCATCGTTGCCGAGTTTGTTGCGACGATGTGGAGAACAGGCACTCTGCCTTCGCGTCGCGCCCTCAGGATCGAGTTCGCCAATGCCTCGGTGTAAGGCAGGGTGACGGTCTTCTTCTGTCCGCGCTTGAGCGAGACGGTAACTGACTCGGTGACCGGGTCGTTGACACGGGCCGACAGGTTGCGGAAGCCGCTGACACGGAGCTTGCATGTCCTGGCGCTGCCGCACGAGACCTCGACCTGCGCGCTCTCGAGACCTGCCGCACCCGCGAGCTTCACGATCGGACTTGGAGCGAGTTCGTACGCACCCAGATCAGCGGCGCTGAACTGCGGACGCGGCACACCTCGCTGGTCGCGGGCGGGCGGGGAGCCCTCGGACGCATTCAAGGCCTTGCTCCCCCTGAGCAGCGGTACCACCCATGTGGTGTCACCGTTGGTCCGCTTCACCCTCACCGGATCCACCGCTAGGCCGGGATTACCCGTCAGCGGGTCTGCGCCCGTATAGGGACAGTCGTTTCCGACTACGCCAATCAGATTGGCTCCCGTCAACTCGAGAGAGGAAGTCGAAGGCGATGACAAATAGCAGTCCATCGCGAGGCTCGTGGGATTTCCGGCCGCGACGTTGTCCGCCACGATGCTGTTTTCCAGCTCGACCAGAGTGTTGCCGGAGAGGTAGAGTCCCGCGCTTCGGCGGCTACCTCCGCTGTACGCCGTTACGTTGAGGGCGATGGTCGAGGAGTCGAACAATACGTTGTTTCCCGCGTCGACCTGGACTGCTCCGACGTTCGATTGAGCCGACTCGTTGCCAGCGATGGTGCTGTTCACGATGGTGGTGGTGCTGGGTTTGCAGTCTGGTTCGAACGGGCAATCACCCTGATACTCGTTCTGGATTTTGAGAGCGGAAGGGCTGGAATCTCCTACCCCCGAGTTGACGATCGAGCTTTGACGGATGGTGGTTTCCGTAGGGTCGCCGTTGTTGAGGTTGAGGGCCCAGCCACCCTCGCCGCCCATGTTCCTGTTGAAGTCGGTCCGCTCGATCAGCACACTTGCGAACCCGGGCTCGTCGTCCGCATCCGAGTTTCCTTCAATGTCGAGGGCGGAGGAGGCGCTGCTGGCATAGGCGAAGTTGCCGGAGAAATCGACATCCCTGATTACCGCATCCAGCCTGCCGTTCCCGGTGCTGTCGTCGGTGTTGGGACGGAGGTAGACAGCTCCGTTGTTCTCAGCTACGTTCTCGAGGAAGTCCGTACGCTCGATTCGAACTTCGCCGAATCCACGTCCCTCTGGTATCGGCCCATAGGATTCGGCACTCCAAAAGGGGTAGTACGTGATGGCACTGCCCTTGTCATCGATGTTGTTGCCGAAGAAGAGAGAGTCGGTGATGACGAGGCTCGACAACGACTCGCTGTAGAGTCCGCCGCCGTCGTCGTCAGCTGCCCCGTTGTAGAAGAGAGATTCATCGATGGTCGTAGGACCGGACCACCTATCGGTGCGAACCGCGGGTCCATCGCTGTCGGATTGAGCGCCGTTGGAGTCGAACTCGGTGCCAGTGATGGTCACAGCGCCGCCTTGGTCTGATCCGGTTGGAGAGTCGAAGTATGGCTCGACCAGCAGAGCGCCGCCGCCGCCATCGCCGGCATTGTTGACGAACTCGCTGTCACGAACGGTGATGGCGCCTGTCCCGTACATCGCGATGCCAGCGCCGTCGTCATTGGCGACGTTGCGGATGAACTCCGTCCGGATGAAGGTTGCGCTCGCATCTATTTCCGTGCTTCCGCCACCGATGATCACCGCTGCGCCGTCGGTCGCCGATGCGTTCATCCGGAAGACCGAGTCAGTGACTCTCAGGCTGGAGAGATCTTCCGCGCTGACCGCACCGCCTCCGCAGGGCTCGGATTCCCCCACCTCCCCGCAACTCCCATTGAACACTCCCTTGGTGAAGGTAAGCCCGGAGATCTCG
Organism: Solirubrobacterales bacterium; assembly: GCA_032119755.1. Taxonomy (GTDB): domain Bacteria; phylum Actinomycetota; class Thermoleophilia; order Solirubrobacterales; family 70-9; genus CAIUSP01. The sequence goes on from JAUMFR010000056.1 coordinate 6,311, forward strand.
ACCGAGGACCCTCCGGTGGTGGAACCGATCACCACCAGTCGGGTTTCCCCGCCGCCACTGAGCGTGATCAGGTTCGAGCCGGGACCCTGGATGGTCAGGTCCTTGTCGATCTCGAGCGGGCTGAGCACCTGGATCGTCCCTCTCAGGCCCTGTTTGAACTTCACCGTGCCCCCCGCATCCACGTTGCTGATCGCCTGCCTCAGCGATCCGGCGCCCGAGTCGTTCTTGTTCGAGACCAAGGCCGTGCCGGCTGCCTCACCGGTGCTGGTCGCAAGGCCCAGGCCGAACAGGGCGGCTGTCAGGGCGCAGCAGGCGAAAGTCGAGATCGATACTTTGGCACGGGACAGGATCACTTTGGCTCCATTCTCGAGTGGTTGAAACTCGAGCACTACCGAACGACTGCTCGCGGTTTCTTTCAGACGTGGGCGAGCCTAACAGGTGTATCTGCGGATCCTGATTCAGGAGCGCTTCCAGGCAGGTAAGGTCTGCTGCGACCCGTGCGCAGGTGCGGAGTCGTCAGCCCTCAGCGTGCTGCACACGAGTTGCCGCCCGTCTCGAGTCTGCCTGTGTCGTCTTCGGGGATCTGTCGCAGGCCGAGGTTGAGTCCGATGATCGTGTCGTGGTTGGCGGGCTTCGGGGGTAGATCACCGACCATCCAGTCCACGAAGGGCTCGGCACCGAGTGAGAGCTCGCTGACAGTGGTACGCACCTCGGCCAGGGTCGGCATGACCGGCCCGCTCAGCCTGCCTCCCGGGTAGTGACCCGGAAGGATGATGGTTTCGTCGGGCCGGCTGAGGATTCTCGAAGACAGCGTCAGATAGAGATCGTTTGCAGCTGCCCGAGCAGCTTTCGGCTCGGGGTGTTGGAGATCGGGCCGTGCGATCGAGTCGGCGAACAGCGAATCACCTGTCAGGAGCGCGTTCCCCACCACGAGTCCGGTCATCTCGGTGGTGTGGCCGGGCAGAGAGATCACCTCGAGCGCCTCGCCGCCGAGCTCTATCGAGTCGCCGTCATCGAGCAACTCCACCGAGGGGCGGTCCAACCCTCGCTCCACCGATGCCTTCGGCATCAGGGCCCGCGCTCCGGTCATCTCTACGAGAGACTCCATGCCGCTCACGTGGTCGGCGTGTACATGAGTGTCGAATACGGCGACGATCTTCCATCCCCGGGTTTCGGCCTCCTCTACATAAGGAGCCGGGTCGGGTGCGGGGTCGACGACGAGAGCCTCTCCGTCGTGTCCGATCAGGTAGGAGAGACAGCCTCGTGACTCGCGTCTGAACTGCAAGACGGTGAAAGGTCCGTCGATCGGAATCTCATCGCAGGTCAGCAGGCGCGACCAGGCGATCATGCCGCCAGCGACGTTCACCGCATCGCGTCCGGCCTCGCGCAACCGTGCGGTGACCCTCCCGGACGCGTTACCGGCAGCGCAGAGCACGTTGATGGTCGCGTCTTCGTCGATCCCCTCGATTGTGCCGTTCGACGGGTCTATCTCCGCCTCCGGGACATTGACGATTACGGCCTCGGGCGCCTCTACTCGCCAGTCGTCGAACTCCTCGCGGCTGCGCACATCGAGCACTACCGTGCCGGACTGCTCCAGGAGCCGTCTCTCGAACTCCTCCGGGGTTATCTCGGGTGATCCCACCATTGACATTGAGCGGAGAGGGTGGGATTCGAACCCACGAAACGCCGTTTAGACGCTTACACGCTTTCCAAGCGTGCTCCTTAAACCACTCGGACACCTCTCCGTGTGGTTAGGAGGATAGTCAGCACACCCGCCTGCAGACGGTGGCGCACTACCGATACCCTCAAGTTCGCCCTGGAGGGGTGCCGGAGTGGTTGAACGGGGCGGTCTCGAAAACCGTTGGCGGCCTTCGGTCGCTCGTGGGTTCGAATCCCACCCCCTCCGCTCGAATCACCGAGCTCCCATGCGTCACCGCCTGATTTCGCCGAGTTGTCTAACTTCAGGTCGTGATTCGTTCGTTGACGAACAGAAAGGGTTACTCGGGCAAACGGGTCGGGAAGGTCCTGCTCGCGTCGGTCGCACTGGTCGCCATCGGCGCCGCGACCGCATTCGCTGCCTCGATCCCCAACGGTAACTTCGAGAGTGGCAACTTCAGCGACTGGAAGATCCGAAACAAGGGCAGCGGTGATTGGGTCATCTACGACTCCGGCGACCGCAAGAAGGCCACCAAGGACCGGGGCGGCGCAATCCTCCCCAAGCCATTCGGCGAGTTCTCCGCGGCGATCACCCAGGGCGGACCAAGTGCCAATGTGATCCTCAGGACTGTCAGAGTTCCAGCCGATGCCACGGTGATGAGCGTGAAGCTGTTCTGGATCAACGATGGCGGGGAGCCCCCGCCGGCCCCGGCAGCCCAGGCATCCGCAGACCCTGGTTACTGGGCCTTCCCCGGCGAATGGGACTTCACAGGCCCGAGAATCCAGTACTTCGTGGTCGATCTCCTCAAGCCGTCGTCTCCGGCCTTCACCGCAGAGAAGTCGGACGTCCTCAAGACCGTGTTCAAGCCGAAGATCGGAGCGACCAAGGCCCGAAGCGGCGGATGGGTGACCGAGGCGGTCGATGTGGCGAAGTTCCAGGGCCAGAGGATCAAGTTCAGGTTGGTCGAGGCCGATAACTCCGGCTACATGAACGTGGGGCTCGACAACCTCAGCTTCAACACTGCGGATCTCCCGACCGGATAGCGCTCGGGGATCGCATGCAGGCGACTCCCGGTCACAGGCTCAGGTAGTTCA
>JAUMFR010000056.1:9071-16851 GCA_032119755.1 Solirubrobacterales bacterium
GGTTCGAATCCCACCCCCTCCGTTCGAGCTGTTCGAAGCGCCGGACAGGTAGTTACCTTCCTACCCGTTGTAATGAAAATTCCGTTAGCCTCCGCGCAAGGAATCGACTGAAAGGACTCATTCGTGAACCGCACCCGCAAACTCTTCCTCGTCACCTTCGCTTTGATCGCGCTCGGCGCAGGAGTTGCTTACGCAGCCTCGGCCTCGAAGATCCCCAACGGTGATTTCGAGAAGGGCAACCTGAGCGGCTGGAAGACAGGCGACACGGCTGGCACTAACCCATGGTTCGTCTACACGGCATCCCAAAGGGGCACAGGTGATGTGCCGTCAGATATCCCGAAGCCTCGTGGCAAGTATTCGTCGGGCGTCCAGCAGTTTTCTGACCCGGGCGTCAATTACCTGACGAGAGTCCTGAAGGTACCTGCCGATGCCACCACACTCAAGATGAATTACTTCTGGAACAACTACTCCGGTCGGGCTCCTGGAAGGGCACCCAGGTCGGTGCGAGGTGGGGGTGGTGCACTGACATGGATCTTTCCCGGCACATGGTCGATCAGTGGTGGTTTTGGCACGATTCAGTATCTGACGCTCGATCTGTTGAAGTCTTCGGCATCTCCCCGCACGACAAGCAAGTCGGCGATCCTCAAGACGATCTTCCGGCCGAAGGCCGGCGTGACGCCTGCAGTGAGCGGCTGGAGGAGCGGTTCGGTCGACGTTTCTAGGTTCCGGGGCAAGAAGATCAAGCTCCGCTACATCGTGGGAGTCAACGTCGCACCGATGCCGATCGGCCTGGACGACCTGAAGTTCGTCGCTGCCAAGCCGCCCACCGGCTAGGTACTAGGGCTGCAGATCGCGGGTTGCGCGGTCAGTGGGCTAGGGTCTCGAAAGAGATTCCTTGCCCGCTGACCCGACTCCGACCACCCTCGCTGACTTCGAGGCCGCATATCGCGGTGCCCTCTCGGAGGGGACCCTTGCCTACTACTCGGGCGCTGCAGCCGATGAGATAACCCTCGGCAGGAACGAGCGGGCGTGGCAGGAAATGACTCTGCGACCACGTGTGATGGTCGACGTCTCGAGCCGAGACCCGTCGGTATCGGTGCTCGGTCGCGAGTTGGCGAATCCGATCGCGGTTGCCCCCACCGCGTACCATCGCCTGGCTCACCCGGGCGGGGAGGAGGAGATGGCCCGCGGCGCCGAGGCGGCTGATTGCGTCTACACGCTCTCCAGCCTCGCGACCTCGAGGCCTGCCAGCGTCGCAGCATCTGGCGTTGGAGGACCACGCTGGTTCCAGGTCTACGTATTCCGTGACCGCGCGGTCACGCGTGAGCTGATCGCGGAGGCTGCCGAGGGAGGCTTCGAGGCGCTCCTGCTGACCGTCGACCTGCCCGTGCTCGGTCGGCGTGATCGCGAAATCTCGACCGGGTTCGTGGTTGGTGATGCCGAGTCTGTGCCCGGGGTGAACGCTGCCGGAGGCGAGGGGCTTATTTCGATGCAGGACACGGCTGATCTGATCGATCCGTCTCTCACCTGGGATGACGTCGCGGAGTTCGCTGAAGGATCTGATCTCCCTGTGCTCGTCAAGGGTGTGCTGAGGGGGGACGATGCCGCGCTTGCGATCGAGTCGGGCGCCGCCGGTGTCGTGGTCTCCAATCACGGAGGCCGTCAACTCGACACCGTCCCGGGGACCGCAGACGTGCTCGCCGAGATAGTCGAGGCGATCGGCGGGGAGGGAGAGGTTCTGGTCGACGGGGGGATCCGTCGCGGTACGGACGTGGCCAAGGCGCTGATCCTCGGAGCCGGTGCGGTGCTCGTAGGAAGGCCGGCACTGTGGGGTCTCGCTGCCGGAGGTGCCGATGGAGTAGCTGCAGTCCTCGAAATACTCAAAGACGAGTTCGATCGGAGCCTCGCGCTGCTCGGTGTACCGAACGCTCGCGATCTGGCCGGTCGCAGCGACCTGTTGGACTAGGCGCACTCAGCTACCAGCGCGCCACTTGATCGAGCAGCCCGCGCTCGGGCGCTGAGGTTCCGGCACGGCCTCGCCGATCATCACCGCCTCCACCGCCGCCTTCAGATCGCTTCCGTTGGCGGGTTCGTCGCCGCTCGGACGGGTGCTGTCGAACTGACCCCGGTAGACGAGTTTGCGCTCGGCGTCGAACACGTACAGGTCCGGTGTGCAGACGGCCGAGTAGGCGCGGGCGACCGATTGATCCTCATCGATCAGATACGGAAAGCGATAACCGCGCTCCCTCGACTCCTCGGCCATTCGCTCCGGCGAGTCATCGGGATGGGTGGTCCAGTCGTTCGAGTTGATCGCGAATACTGCCGCCCCCTGATCGATCAGGTCGCCGGTGACCTCGGCGAACGCGTCCGCGATGTGGATCACATACGGGCAGTGGTTGCAGATGAAGGCGACTACGACAGCCTTCGCTTCGGCGGCATCCTGGAGCGAGTGGACCCGGCCCGAAGGATCCGGCAGCGAGAAGTCCGGGGCGGGGGTGCCCAGCGGGATCATCTCTGACTCGACCCGTGCCACCGGCAGACTCCCGTCCGGACGCTCAGGCGACCGCGGGAGCGTCAGGCAGGCTTTCGAGAGCCTTCTTCATGTCTTCCTCAGAGAACTCGAGATCCTCGAGCTCGCCTGAGAGGAAGGCCTGGTACGCCGCGAGGTCGAGATGGCCGTGTCCGCAGAGGTTGAACAGGATCACTCGTTCGTCGCCCTCCTTCTTTGCAGCCTCGGCCTCTTCGACCACGGCGCGGATCGCGTGCGTGGGCTCGGGGGCCGGGATTATCCCTTCGGCCTTGGCGAACTGCACGGCGGATTCAAACGCCTCGGTCTGGGGTATCGCCTTGGCATCGATCAGGCCCTCCTTGACCAGCGCGCAGAGGATCGGCGCGTCGCCGTGGTAACGCAGGCCTCCAGCATGGACCGGTGGCGGCACGAAGTCGTGACCGAGCGTGTACATCGGCATCATCGGGGTCATTCCGACGGTGTCGCCGAAGTCGTAGGCGTAGGTGCCCTGGGTGAGCGTGGGGCAGGCGGCGGGTTCGACCGCGACGAACCGCGTGTCGAGGCCCTCCTTCAGCTTCTTGCGGAGCAAGGGGAAGGCGATACCGGCGAAGTTCGATCCACCGCCGACGCACCCGATCACCACGTCCGGATACTCGCCAGCCATCTCCAACTGCGCGATCGCTTCCTCGCCGATCACGGTCTGGTGGAGGCAGACGTGGCTCAGCACCGAACCGAGGGCGTAGTTGGTGTCGTCGCTCTGGGCTGCGACCTCGACCGCCTCAGAGATCGCGATGCCGAGGCTGCCGGTGCTGTGCTCGGCCTGTGAGCGACCGGCCTCAGTGAGATCGGACGGGCTGCGGTGCACCGTGGCTCCCCATGTCTCCATCATCGCTCGGCGATACGGCTTCTGGTCGTAGCTGACCCCGACCATGAATACCTCGCACTCGAGGCCGAACATCTGACATGCGAAGGAGAGCGACGAACCCCACTGACCTGCGCCGGTCTCGGTAGCCAGCTTCTTGATGCCCTGCTGGGCGTTGTAGAAGGCCTGTGGCACAGCGGTGTTGGGCTTGTGCGATCCGGCGGGGGAGACACCCTCGTACTTGAAGTAGATGTGGGCTGGTGTGCCGAGTGCCTGCTCGAGCCGCCTTGCACGGATCAGCGGAGTGGGCCTCCAGAGCCGGTAGGCATCGCGGACCTCTTCGGGAATCTCTATCTCGGGCTCGGCTGATACCTCCTGCTCGATCAGCGCCATCGCAAATAGCGGGGCGAGATCCTCAGGTCCCAGCGGCTCGCCCGTCTGGGGACTCAGAGGAGGGAGCGGCTCACCGGGAAGGTCTGCAGCGATGTTCACCCACTTGGTCGGGATCTCCGACTCCGGCAGCAGGTACTTGGTCTGTTTGGGGTCGCTCTTCTTTGCCATTTCGAATCTCTCCTCTCCCTCACGGTCGGTCCGTTTGGGACCGCATTGGCAGCGAGTTTAGCCGCGTCCGGCCTCGATCAGTCCTCCGAGGTCGAGCGGTCAGTCGATGTCTAAGAGCTCCTGCCGGGCTTCGGGATCTGCGCCCCGATGAAGCGATCCCACATCCGGTCGCTCAGCAGGCGGCGGGTCCCGACGAACATGTGTGCCGAGGCGGTCACCTTGTAGCGCGGCTTCGGCTTGCGGGCCTTCAGCGCCTTCTCGATCACCTTCGCGACATCGTCAGGTTCGCCTCCGAGCAGTTTCAGGGGCCCCTTCTCGTAGGCGTCCAGGGTGGCTTGCGCCATGCCGTTGTTGAACGAGGTGTAGGGACCGCTGTCGTCGTTGGCCTCCATCGCCTTCACGGCCGTCTCGCCAAACTCGGTCTTGATCGCTCCCGGCTCGATGATCACGACGTCCACTCCGAACGGCGCGACCTCGAATCGCATCGCGTCCGAAAGCGCCTCGACCGCGTATTTGGTGGCGTGGTACCAGCCTCCTCCGGGGATGACCAGCTTTCCGCCCATCGAGCTGATGTTCAGGATCCGACCCGATCCAGCCTTGCGCATGCCGGGCAGCACCAATTGGCTGAGGCGCGAGAGTCCGAAGACATTGGTCTCGAACTGCGCTCGGGCCTCATCGAGCGGGACGCTCTCGACCGCACCGCTCTGGCTGTAGCCGGCGTTGTTGATCAGGGCACCGATCGATCCGTGCTCGCCCTCGACCTGGTCCACCGCTGCCTTCATCGAGGACTCGTCGGTTACGTCGAGCGCGAGGGTCTGGCAGCCAGCCGTGCCGAGGTCCGCGATCGACTCGGGCTTTCGCGCGGTCGCGACCACCTTCCAGCCATTGCTGGCCAAGCGCAGAGCGGTCGCTCTCCCGATGCCGGTCGAGCAGCCTGTGATCAGGACGGGTTTGGTCTTGTCGATCGCCACTTCGGGAAGAGGTTAGGCGTTGAAGGTCGATCTGAGCGTCTTGGCCCGGGACCTGATCGCGTCCATCTCCTCGTCGTCGATCCGATCGAGGTTCCTCACCTGGAGAGTCATCCTCGGGTTGGCGGCGAGGGTTTGCCGGTTCCGGTCGAGGAAGTCCCAGTAGAGCGTGGTGAACGGGCACGCCTCTTCGCCGATTCGCTTCTTCGGGTCGTATCGACAGGAGGAGCAGTAGGTCGACATGCGGTTGACATAGGCGCCGGTGGCTGCGTACGGCTTGGACATCATCAGTCCGCCATCGGCCCAGAGGGCCATGCCGACCACGTTCGGTCCCATCACCCACTCGTAACCGTCGATGAACGAGCCGTGGAACCAGTCCGTCGCCCGCTTCGGATCCACTCCCGCGGTGAGCATCAGGTTCCCGAGCAGCATCAGGCGCTCGATGTGGTGCGCGTAGGCGGTATCGCGAACGCCTTCGAGCACATCCGAAAGGCAGGCCATCCCGGTTGCGTCCGGATTGAGGTCCGCCAGGGCCTCGGGGAGTTCGGAATGGGCATCGAGAGCGTTGGCCTCGCGCATCTCGCGACCGCGCCACCGGTAGACACCCCAGACGTATTCCCTCCAGCCGATGATCTGTCGGATGAAGCCCTCGACCGAGGAGATCGGAGCGTTGCCCTCTCGATACTCACGCTCTGCGGCCTCAGCGCACTCGAGTGGGTCGAGCAGCCCCAGGTTGAGTGAGCTCGAGATCAGGGCGTGCCACATGAATCGCTCTCCCTCGACCATCGCGTCCTGGTACGGCCCGAACTGGGGTAGTCGCTTGGAGCAGAACGAGGCGAGCGCGCGCTTGGCCTCGGTGCGGGTGGCCGGGAAGATGCGCTTGCCGTCATCGCCGACCATCTCCATCCCGATCTCGACCGAGAGGCGGTCCAGATCCTCCCGAACGGCCGTGTCTATCCCGTCCTCACGCGGCCTGTACGGCTTGGGCGGACTCTGATCGGCCGGGGGTGGTTGCCGGTTATCGGCGTCGAAGTTCCACTCACCGCCGGCGGGCGCCTCGCCGTCCATCAGCAGTCCGTATCTGCGGCGCTGCTCGCGGTAGAAGTTCTCCATCCTCAACTGTTTCCGTGCTTCCGCCCAGGTGGCGAACTCATCAGGTCGGGTGAGGAAGAGGCATCCGTCGATGACCTCGATCCGCTCGTCGATCCGGGCGAGTCGCTCGCCTGCGCCGAGGGTGTTCGGCTCCAGCAGAGAGACCGAGTCCGGCCCGAACTCTGCAAGGTGCTGTCTCACGCCTTGCGCGAGCGTGTCGGCTGAGCGGTAGTCGACCTGGAGGCCTCGCTCTTTCTGCTCTTCGGCGAAGTGCCGCATCGCCGACCAGACGAGGTGGAGCTTCTGGCGGTGGAATCTGACAGAGCCCGGACGGTTGATGCTCTCGACCATCAACAGACGGTCGGCGCCATCGAGAGCAGGATTGTCGGGCGAGAGTTGATCCGCGAGAACCCAGGCAGTTCTACCGGCCATCGGTTCTCAGGCGCGCTGGGCGGCCGCGTCGCGGATCGGTGCGGTCCAATCTCGTGGCAACTTGGCTGGAAGATCCGTCGGGTAGTCGGTTACCAGGCTCTTTGCCCAGGCCTCCACGGGGCTTCCGATGATGATCGGCGCCGTATCCCCCATGTTCATCAGCACCCTGATGGTCGGCGCGATCTGGAAGTCGGCCGCGTTGGGCTCCTCTCCGCCGATGATTCCATCCTTCAGCATCTGCTCGACCCGCCTGATCAGCCCTGGCAGAGCGCTCATGTCGGCGCGGACCTGCTCGGCGTCGGCTCCGACCTTTGCCGCCATCCGCTTGGTCAGCGGCGCGGTGGCGCGGGCCGCCATTTTGGGGGCAGGCAGGCCTTCGCGTCTGGCTATCGCCTCCCGGACCGAGGCGTCCGTGCTCGCCACATAGCGGAACAGTCTGCGGGGAATCGGCTGCAGGGTTTCCTCTCCCCAGCGCTCGGCGTCCTCCACGGCTATCCGCAAGGAGGGGTCCGCAGGGAAGAGGCGCGGCTCCGGTTGGAGCTCCTCCAGTGCCCTGATGATCTGGCGCGAGCCTTGGATCTTCTGACCATCGATCTTCATCGCGGGCACCGTGCCCTTCGGAAAGCCGAGAGCTCGTAATTGGGTGGCATGCAGGCCGACGGTGAGATTGACCTGCTCGAAGGCGATCCCCTTGCGAGCCAGCGCCAGCCTGACCACGGTCACCGGGTGGGACAGGACGAACCCGTACAGCTTCACGCGCGGTGTGGAGGAGACTTTCGCCACTCGCTCAGACTACCTGTGCGAGGCTTACCGGAGATGGCCGAGTCGGTTGCCGGAAAACTCCTGGTCGCTTCGCCGGAGATCGGCGACTTCTTCCATCGCTCGGTGGTCCTGATGGTCGAACACAACGAGGACGGCGCCTTTGGGCTGACGCTGAATCATCCCTCGGGCACTCGTCTGGGTGAGACGATCCCCGAGTTGGCCGACAGACTCGGTTCCGACCCACTGGTTCGACTCGGTGGGCCGGTGGCACCGAACGCCCTCACCTGTATCGGTGAGTTCGAAGATCCGAGCGAATCGAACAGGCTGCTCGTCGGAGCGGTAGGGATGGTCGACCTCGAGCGTCCGCCCGAACTGGACAGGTTCCAGGTGTTCGCCGGATACGCAGGTTGGTCGGCTGGACAGTTGGATGCCGAGATGGAGCAGGAGGGGTGGATACTCGCCGAGCCTGTTGCCGACGATCCGTTCAGCGAGGGTGATCTCTGGTCAGAGGTGCTTCAGAGGCTGGGGGGCGAGTTCGAGCTGCTCGCCAGGCTTCCGGAGGATCCGTCGGTGAACTAGGCCGGGGTGCCGGCG
>JAUMFR010000056.1:16861-30677 GCA_032119755.1 Solirubrobacterales bacterium
AAGGGCGCGCGAGCGGCGGGTACGCCCTCGCGCAAGCGGCGAGCCGGGAGGTCCTAGGCCGGGGTGCCGGCGAGTGAGCCGGCGTAGACCTGCCAGGCGAGGACGGTCTTGGCGGTGAAGCTGAGGATCACATAGGCGAGCTCGACGAAGAGAGGGTCCTTCCACCGACCCTTGCCGCGGTAGCCGAGCCACATGTTCACCGCGAAGGTGTTGAAGAGGATGAACAGCGAGACGAAGATGCCGTAGACGAACCCCGGCACTCCGTCGCCGTTGTCCTGAGAGAGGGCGAGCTGGATCGCTATGCCGATCCACGGTACGGCGCCGATCACGCAACCCCATACGAACGGAGACCAGTCGACCTTGCGCTTCCCGAGGTTCGACCGCTCCATCACCAGTCCGAAGAGGATCATCGCCGCATTGGCTCCGAACATCATCAGCAGAGCGACGATGTCGCTCGCGCCCGCGAGCATCGCGATCAGGACCACCATGATCGAGGCGCTGATCGAGTACTCCCACCAGCGCGCCGGGTTCACACCTCTGGTGACGTTCTTCTCGTACCAGCTGCGACCGAAGGTGCCAACTGCGAAGTGATCGACCGCGGCCAGCAGCAGGAACAGGCCGACCATCCAGTCGATCCGCAGATCGAACAGGTCGGAAGAGCCGTACTCGCCGCTCCCCGGAGCATCGAGCAGGAAGGAACCGAGTACCGGCAACTTCGCTGGCTGCGCCAGCGCGAGGATCACCACCACCTGTATGGCGAAGAAGACCGTCGCGATCAGGTTGAGGCGATGGAGACGCCTGAGCTTCTGCGCCTTGGTGGAGGCCTTCTTCTCGGTCTTTGCCATCGAGATCAGAGACTAGCGAGGCCAGGGGACCGAGCACGCCCTCGCAGGACGCTTGCGGTTGACGGCCCACCGCTGGTTGCAGCGACGCAGCAGGGACTCCTTGACCGCCTGGTAGGCGGGCTTGGGGTTGCCCTCTCCATCGAGCAGGAGTGGCAGGTTGGGTGCGTTCGCGGAGGTGAACGGAAAGGTGTCGAGCCAGGTGTCCGTGTCCCGGATGTTCCAGGTAGTCACCCCGACGCACTGACGAGCAAACGCGCAGGCATCCACGACTCGTCGGTAGACCTTCGCTTGTTCGGCCAGTGGATCCGGGACGTCACCGAGCAGGGGCAACGCCACGTCGAGCTCGGTGATCTCGACCTTGACCCCGAGCTTTCCCAGCGCATCCAGGTATCTGCGGAAACTGCGGGTCGACTCGGGGAAGTTCGGTGGAGTCAGACCGAACATCCCGTGGGTCTGCAGGCCGACCCCGTCTACTGGCACACCGCGCCGCTTCAGCCGCTTGACCAGAGCGAGGAAGGCGTCCGCCTTCGGATCGCCGATGGTCGGATTCCACACGGTCTCGTTGAGGACCAGCTTCGCCTTGGGGTCAGCGGCCCGTGTCGCCCGGAAGGCATGATCGATGTACTGCTCGCCGAGCGCCAGGTAGAAGAAGTTCGATCTGGATACGAACGAGTTGGTGGTGTCCCAACCCGGACCGAAGGTTTGCAGCGGTTCGTTGACCACGTCGTAGATCTTCACCCGCCCCCGATACCGGCCGACCACCTGTTCGACCCTTCGATCCATCAGCTCCCGCAGCACCGCTGCGGGATCGTCTGCGGCGGCGATCTGGCTGGTCACCCAGGAGGGAGTCTGGTACCGGTGCCAGAAGAGGGTGTGTGCCCTGAGCCTCAGGCCGTTTGCGTTCGCCCAGTCAACCAGCGCGTCGGTGTCGGTGAAGTCGATGTTTCCTTGGCTCGATTCCATCGAAGACCATTTGAAGGCGTTCTCGTCACTGACTGCGTTGAAGTGGGCGAGGATGTCGGCTCGTTCCCGCTCGGGGACTCCCTCCGAGATCGATGCGCCGATCGCGATGCCAGATCGTCTACCTGCCCACTTGAGCGCACAGTCGGCGGCGGCTGGCTTGAACCTGCACGAGGCAGCCTCGGCCTGGCCACCGGAGATGGCCCCGCCGCCCGGCAGGAGCGACCATCCCGCGAGGGCTGCGAGGAATCCGCAGGCGGAGATCGCGAGGTGGCGCGTGAATACGGGGGAGTCGAACGGCTTCATCTCTCGATTAAACACCTGGTACGTCCGTAGGTTGCGAGGTCAGGCGCGCGCTGTGCGCGTCTTGCGCTTGGGCGGGGCACGCTGCGACTTCTTGGCAGTAACCAGGGGCTTGTCGGGCAGGAAGCGCACGAACCAGAGGGCGATCAGGGCGATCAGGGCGGCAGCGGCGAATGATCGCTTGAGTGCATTGATCATCGACTCCTCGTAGTCGTCGAGTACGGCCTTCTGTTCACTTGCGGTGAGTGATGTCTTTTGCAGCTCTGCCTTGGCATCCTCGGTGGTGATCACCGGCGCCTGCTTGGTCGAGTTTGTGACCTGTTGTTTTACCTTGGCGGAGATTCGCTGGTCGCTTTGGATCGTGCCCTCGAGCGAAGTCGTCAACCCGGTCAGAAGGACCGCGCCGATCAGGGCCGTGCCAAGCGACATCCCGAGGTTGTTCGCAGTCCCCTGTAGACCGCCTGCCTCGCTCGAGTTCTTCTGCGGTGCGGCGGACATGATCGTGTTGCCGAGCTGTGAGATGCCCAGCCCGATACCGGCACCGAAGAGGCCCATCCCGATCAGAAACCAGGTCGAATCTGGATCAGAGCCGACCGAGCCGAGAATGGTGAGAATCCCGATGAAGAGCACCATCAGGCCAGAGCGCACCAGGATGCGAGGGGAATAGAGGGCCGAGGCTCTTGCGCCGAGCAGCGAGAAGATGATCACTCCGATTGCGAGGGGAAGGATGTTGACTCCGGTCTCGAGTGCACCTTTGCCGAGCACGATCTGCAAATAGACGGGAATCACGAAGAACGTTCCGGCAAGTACCAGCTGCTGAACCGTGAGCATGACCAGCCCACCCCGCAACTGGGCGACTTTGAGGAGCTTGCTCGGTAGAAGCGGCTGTCTGCCTTCCCGTTCGAGTTTCTCTTGACGCCTGAGGAAGAAGGAGAGGATCAGCAGACCAAGCGCTGCGAGATAGGGAACGAGCGACAGTCCGAGCAGGGTGGGGCCGTTGCCAGTCGGAGTGACCCATCCCCACTCGCTCGAGCGCAGGATCGCGAAGACGAATACCCCGAGTCCGGTTGCAGAGAGAAGGGCGCTGGGTATGTCGAGGCTCTCCTTGCCGGTGACCTTCGAGTCCTTGATCGAACCGGCCGTGGCGAGCAGGCCAAGCATGATCAAGGTCTCGGCTGCAAACACGTACCGCCAGGATGCGTACTCGGTAACGAACCCCCCGATCAAAGGGCCAGCGGCGGCGCCAGCGGCGGCGATGCCACCAAGAATTCCGTAGGCGATTGCTCGATCACGGCCGCGATAGTTACTTGCCGTCAGCGCCATCGTTGCCGGAATGATCATCGCTGCACCGATTGCCTCTACGAAAGACCAACCTATAAGCAGGACACCCAGATTCGGCGCGAGCGCGGTGAGCATGGAGCCGATTCCATAGATGACCGCGCCGATCTTGTAGGTGCGAAGCCGCCCCCACATGCCTCCCAGCCGCCCGCCGGTCAACATCAGTGCCGCCATGGTCAGCGTGTAGAAGGTGATCGCGAGCTGGATGTTTGCGACCGTAGTGTCGAGGTCGTTGACGACCTGTTCGAGCGACACGTTCATCACGGTAGTGTCGAGCACCATTACGAACTGCGCCAGCGAGATCGCGACTATCGCTTTCCACTTGCCCATCGGTCGAGGCTAGCCCTTATTCAGGCACCGAGGGCAACGGCGATCAGATAGACCGTCCACGCGAGAATCACCGCGCCTCCGATTCGCCGGAACTTGTTCACCCCGTCGACCAGCTCCCAGAAGGCAAAGCAGGCAAGCGCTACGTAGAAGATCGCACTCGCCCAGTCGTTTGCGGTGCCGTCGGTTAATTGCCGCGCGATCCATGCCCCGATCGCGACCAGCAGAGGAGCGTTCGGAAACTGGGCGAGCGGATACATAGCTGGCCAACCGCGCTGCCCGCGGCGCCACAGTTCTTTCAGTCGAGCGCTCATCGGTTCATCCTATTGAGCGAGCAACTGCCGGGATTCCGCCCGGGAACGAAAACGCCCCTCATCTAGAGGGGCGTTTTCCTCGAAGCTATTCAGGTGCAGCTACGGGTTGATTGGGTGGCGCTTGTCCTTCCTGGGCTTGACCTTCACCTTGACCCGGACTGTCTTCGAGCTGGCCGACCCGCTCTGGGTGTTCTTCGCCACCAGGTCGAACTTCGCCTTGCGTCCCTTGCGGAGACTGCGGTAGATCGAGTTCTGCATGTACTTCGTGTAGGTGAGCATGACCGTCTTGGTAGCGCCCTTGGCGATCGAGATCGTGCGGGCCTTGGTCTTCGGGTCGTCGGTTCTAGCCGGCAGGTCGCGGATCCCCTGAACCCTGACCGTGCAGGCCTGCTGGTTGCCGCAACTGACTTTCGCCCTCGCCGACGTCAGCCCCGCCTTGCCCACGAGGGCGATGGTCGGCCCCGGCGCGAACTCGTAGGCTCCTATGTCGGCCGCCTGGAGCTGCGGCCTTGCCACGCCGCGCTGGTCGAAGTCGAGGTCGCTGTCGACCGCGGCGTCGATGGCGGGGCTGTCACTGAGCAGCGGGGTCACCCAGGTGGTGCCGTCGCCTGATGCGTTCGGCACCTCCACCGGCTCGGCTGCGAGTCCCGCGTCGCCCGTGATCGGGGTGGTGCTGCCGGCTTCGAAGGTGCATTCCCCGGGGTTCCCGATCAGGTTTGCGCCCTCGAGGGTGATGGTCGGTGTCGCGCCCCCACCACTTTCGTCAACTGGCTCGGCACAGTCCGACTTGTTCGGGCGGCCGCCGTTGAGGTTGTCGGCGATGATGGTGTTGCGAACAGTCGCAGCGCCGTCGCGGATGGTGAGGCCTCCGCCACCAGTGGAGTTGCTCGATGTCTGATTTCCCACGATCGACGAGCCGTCGATCAGCAGCGTTCCGCCACGGCTCTGGAAGTTCACCCCACCCTCGTCGCCGTCGCCGACGTTTCCGGCGACTGTGCTGTTCCTGATCACGTAGTTGGAGTTGCCTGCGTTCAGATCGAGGGGAGAATTGCCGTCTCCGCCCATGTTATTGATCACGGCCGAGTCCTCGATCAGGACCTCGAGGCCGGCGAAGTCGGGGCTGCCTTGGAATCTGACGCCAGCCGCTGCCTCGCCACCAAAGGTCGAGTCGACGACGACCCTCCTCAGGGTGACGTCTCCGTACCAGTCTCTGAATTCCATACCGCCTGCATCTTCGGCTGAAGACCCGAACACTTCCACGTCCTCAAAGAGGACGACGCTGGTGTCCGCCGGATCGTCCACCCTGATGGCGCCGCCGTACTCGTCGATCGCGGCCCCCAACAGGAAGAGCGACCGCTCGATGGTGAGGTCACCAGCCTGGCTGGAATGGTGGATGTGCCCACCGTCTCCGTCTGCTCCTGCGGTGTTGCGGTCGAAGAGCGAGTCGGTGATGGTTACCGTGCCGGCGCCGGTATCTCCGTTCGTGTAGATCGCGCCACCCTCGTCGTCTCCGGCGTTGAGTGCGAACTCCGAGTCGCTGACGGTGAGGTCGGCATCGCCGGCGATCATGATCCCGCCGCCGCCGTTCTCGGTCGAGTTCCGCAGGAATGCCGACTCATCGACCGTTACCGGCCCTGAGCCTTCCTGCTTGACTCCACCACCGTCGCAGCGGCCGAGATTCCGGAAGAAGTACATGCGCTCCAGGGTCAGGGAGCCTGTGATCTCGGAGTGGATACCGCAGCCGTCTTCAGAGGATTCGTACCCGCGGGTGATCTCGAGATCGTTCATCTCGATATCGATCCCGGGAGTCGTCTCGCCCAGCACGAAGACCTGATACTCCGCCCGTCCGTTGACCGCGACCTGATCGTTGCCGTCGATAGTGACGCTCTTGTCGATGGCTATCTCGCTGTTGAGCAGGATGGTGCCCTTGAGGCTGGCGGCGAACTTGATCGTTCCACCGTCATCCACGTCGGTCACGGCCTGGCGCAGCGATCCGGAGCCGGAGTCGTCGAGGTTGGTCACGGTCTCAGTGGCGGCGGCCCTGGTGAGGGACGCAAATGCCAGCGAGAGTCCGAGAATCATGAGACCGCTCAGAACTGCAAGCGGGAGCTTTCTCGAGCGATGGATGGGACGGGGACTTGATTCGATCACGAGGGCTACCTCCAGGTTGGATTCGATTTACAGGTTTTGGTTGATTTGGATTTAGAAGATGACGGTGACGATGACGCCATGCGTGGCCCGGGGCGTCCGGCTAACGATCACGAGACCCTCAGCCGGTGACCGGGTCGGTCTGCTTCTTGACTTTGGCTCCACGCGTTCGACTCGCGCAATATAACTGTATTCGCGGCGCCTACTCGCGTTCCTGCGCCGTGAATCTCTTATTTCGACTCAGAAACCCCCCCGGATCAGGGACGGGTTAGCTCGAACGCCATCTCCTCGAACACCTCGACGTACCTGTCTACCGCCTCGTCGGTGTGGGTGATCGAGAGCGTCCACTCCTCCTCACGCCCGGGCGTCATGAAGATGCCCCGGTTCATGTTGAAGAGCCACGCCAGCTCACAGAGCTCCGCGTCCTGATTGGCCTTGAAGGTCTCGTAATCTACAACAGGCGTGGGCGAGAAGGTCACACACCCCTTGGAGCCGATTCCAACTGCGTAGCCAGGCAGGTTGTGCTTCTCGATCACCTCGGTGCAACCAGCGAGGATGCGGTCGTTCAGCCGGTCGAGGGTCTTGTAGGCGTCGGGGGTCATGACCTCTTCGAGGTTCGCCCTCGCGGCAGCCATGCAGAGCGGGTTTCCGTTGTAGGTACCCACCTGGTAGACAGTGCCGTCCTCGACCACCTTCATCACCTCGTCGCTGCCGCCGATCGCACCCACGGGGAATCCTCCACCGAGCGCCTTGGCGAGAGTGACCAGGTCGGGCATCACGCCGTACTTCTCGACCGCACCGCCCGGGGCGATGGTCAAACCGGTCTTGACCTCGTCGAAGATCAGCACCACGCCGTGCTCGGCAGTGATGCGGCGGACCTCCTCCAGGTAGCCGTCCTCTGGAAGGACGACGCCGAGGTTCATCATCGCCGCCTCCATGATCACGCAGGCGGGCAGGCGACCCTCCTCCTTCATCTTGAGCATCCGGCGCTCCATCGCACCAGCGTCGTTGAAGGGTACGGCCACTACCTGGTCGACGATGGCCTGCGGGATGCCGGCCCCGTAGGGGAGGGAGGCGAGGTTCTCGTGATCACCGATCTCGTCGTACTCGACCCCGATCGAGACCATCACCGTGTCGTGATGCCCGTGGTAGGAGCCGAAGATCTTCATCACGTCGTCGCGGCCGGTGTAGCCGCGAGCGATCCGGATCGCGTCCATAGTCGCTTCGGAGCCGGAGTTGGTGTAACGCCACTTGGGCAGGCCCCAGCGGCGGGCCAGTTCGTTGCCGACCGCGATCGCATCCTCGGTCGGAGCGGCGAAGTGTGTGCCCTCGCCATACCGATCCTGAACCGCCTTGCCGATCGCCGGGTTGGCGTGTCCCTGGACCATCGAGCCGAAGCCGTTGTGGAAGTCGTACATCTCGTTGCCGTCGACGTCCCAGACCTTCGGGCCCTCGCCCCGCTCCATGTAGATCGGCCAGGGCTCGCGGGCCTGGTAGGAGGATGCGACTCCGCCGGAGAGGTGCACGTCGGCGCGTTCGAACATTGCCTTCGAACCCTGCGTGCGGGCGTTGAGTGCCTCGGTCTCGCGGATCGTCAGTTCCTTGACACGACTGTGATCGATCTTGGCTGCGGTCGTGACTTCCATGCTTATCCCTCTTTCCCGATTCGTCGTTTGCCCCGAAACTTCTTTCCGGGGGGAGGTTTCAACCAGTAGTATGGCGAACCAAGTGGCTTCCAACTTGAACCGGAGGGCAAGCTGGGTCGCAGGAGCGTTTATCGCGCTTGCCTGCATCGTGCTGCTCCTGCCTGCAGGTGCCTCAGCCAAGCCGTCGCCCTACAAGTTGATCAAGGGCGTCTACAACGCTCGCTACTGCGAGATCTTCCTGGTCACTATCGGCTCAGGTGGCTTCGAGGCCGACATCTACAACACGATCGGAGTCAACGACTGCCCACTCGATCAGTGGTACGCGATCGTCGACGAAGACGGCACCGATCCGAGCCTCGCGTCGATTGCCGCGGCGGCTGAAGTAGACCTTGCCATGCCGAATGGACCACGGCATTGGGTGCTGGACGCGATCGGCGGGCGGAACGTCGGACAGACGGTCGAACTGGGTGGCCTCGCCATCCGCAAGGTTGCGAGCGCGACATTTCCGGGGCAGCCTCAGCCCTTCACAGAGTTGACGATCCGTCGAAGCACTCAGTGGATCTTCAACAAGGGTCGCCGGGTGCGTGAACTCATTGCGCCGAACGGGAGACGCTACGTGATGCAGGCATACGCCGGAGAGGACACCAAGACCGAGGCCGAACTCGATCCGAGGAACACCTCCGAGTCAAGCGGTGGAGGACTGCCTGAGGGCTGGCGTTACCGAACCTTCAAGACCAAGAAGCGCTGGGTGCTGACCGCTCCCACCAAGGCCACGATCGTCCGCGACGGCCTGCTGAGCGTGTATCAGCGCTACCGGTAGCAGTGTTGAGACGTCTGACGGCAGTTCTCGCTGTCTGTCTCAGCGGTTTGGCCGGAGGGGCCACCGCATCCGCCGATCTGCCTGACCCAGGTCGTCAAGGGCAATACCCGACGCAACGCGTCGAAGGGTTCGGCGGCTGGGAGTCGGTCGAGGTAGGGATGCCGTACCGGGTCGAGAACCTCGCCGAGGTCACCTTTCCCTCTGGACCGGGAGGGTCCGTGGCACGCGGGAGGTTTCCGGTAGTGCTCTTGCTCCATGGGCGACATCAATGGTGTTCGGACGTGGGAAACATACCCGCGCCTGATCCCACGCCGCAGTGGTGCGGGTTCGGAACGATTCCCGTACCCAGTTACACCGGCTATCGCTACCTTGCTGATCGTCTGGCCAGCCAAGGCCGGGTGGTGATCAGCATCTCGGCCAATGGCATTAACGCTCAGGATGGGGGAGAAGACTTCGGTGCCACTCCGAGAGCAAAACTGGTCGAGCGCCATCTGGCAGCGCTCGCCACCGCGAACCGGCGTCCCACCGCTATCTACGGGTCGAAGTTCACGGGGCACCTTGACCTTTCTCGAACGGTCTTGATGGGTCACAGCCGCGGAGGCGAGGGGGTCGTCAGGGCCGCGCAGATGATCGCGGACCGCTCGAGTGAGCCGTACCGGCTGGCCGGAGTGGTGCCGTTTGCACCAGTCGCCTTCTCGCGCTCTGCGCCGGCAACTGTTCCCACCGTTACCCTCCTGCCGGCCTGCGATGGCGATGTCTCCGATCAGCAGGGACAGACCCTCGTCGACCGCGGCCGGGACCTCTACCGGGGCAGAGGTGCGCTGCAGAGCAGCATCTGGATCGGCGGGGCGAACCACAACTACCTGAATACGGAGTGGACGCCTGGCATGTCGGCCTCGGACACCGGATCCGACGACGCTGGTTTTGTCTACGGTCCCGACCCTTCATCGGGCCGATGCGAGGATTCGCTTCGCCTCACGCCGGCCGAAGAGCGGGTAGTCGGACGGGAGTATCTCGCTGCCGTAGTTCGTTTGGTCCAGAACGGCAACCGCGCGATGTTGCCGCTGCTCGACGGGTCAGGTCCGCGTCCGAAGGCGGTCGCCGCCGATGGCACCTTTGCTCGCTCGGCGAGCATTGCGGGACCTGATCGGCTGCTGCTGGTGCCCGCCAGCGGGACTCGTGTCATCTCGAACGCACTGAGCGCCTCGCTTTGCGCAGGCGTCTCGTTCTCGGACGAGATCACCACACCGAATGCCTGCGCCAGAGGGGCGGTGGGTCCGTACTCCGCCCACGACACCGCTTGGCTCGGACCGCTCTTCAACTACGTCCCCGATCTCCCCGGCCGCACCGCGCTCCAGATGGATTGGTCGCAGGCGGGTCAGGCGCTACTCAGGTTCTCGCGTCCGAGGGATCTCAGTCGGGTCCGGCGAGTCAGCGCGCGGGTCATCCTCGCCCCCTCCAGCACCGGAACCTTGCGTCTTGCTCTCCGCGATGCGCGAGGCAGGGTGGCGATCGCCCGCACATTTGGCAATCCGGTGGAGTCGGTGACCAGTTCCGCCAACGACATCCGGCTCTGGCCGCAGCAGATCTGGGCTCCGCGAACTGCATTCAAGGGCATCGATCTGAGCCGGGTCGAATCGGTGGGCTTGGCCACGGCGGGCTCGGGTCGCGCCTGGTTTGTCGACGCGAGCAGCCGGGGCGCTCGTCCGGCCGCGAAAGTAGCAGCTTTGCCGACCGCAAGCATTTCGGATTCCGTACAGACGGTGAGTCCAGGCCAGACGACGGTCGTTCCTTACGAAGTCAGGCTCGACAGACCGGCGCCGAACGGTGCTCGCATCCGGGTATGGATCGACGGTTCGTCCGCCATTTCGGCCGTCGATGAGACGGCGATCGTTCCCCCCGGCGGTAAGACAGCCACCGTGGAAGTCGAGGTGAACGCTCCAGGCGATTTCGCCGCCGACACGGTTTCGCCGTGGATCTACACCACCCGCGGCGCAACCGTAGGCCGGTGGACCGCCAGCTTCACCGTCAATAGTTACGGCCTGTCTCCAACCTCTATCCCCCGTCTGGTCGCTCGTGATCCTGTTGCGGTTGCTGAGCCGGGGGAGAGCCTCGTCTGGAGTCTTTCGCCCCGTAACGCCTCCGCTTCGATTTCGGCGGAGGTTCGCGCTGTCAGCTCCTCACTCGACTTCTCGGACCTCGACCCCGAGTTCAGGGCGCGGAGGGGCTTGCCGGACTCTGGACGGATCGGCGCAGATGATCCGCTGGTGCTCGAATCGCGCAGGGCCGATTCGGGCGGGTACAGGATCGCCCTCCCGTTGTCCGACGAGGCCAAGGTGGGCACCTCGATCGATCTCGCCCTCGTCAGCATCAGCGGCGCCCGAGGTGTGGGAACCAGTGCTTTCAGCGGCTTCGTGGTCGATCGCTAGGGCAGCTTCAGTCCCTGCCTGTTGCTCTCTTGGCGCCAGGCTCGCTCTTCCAGAGCGGGTGGGGGATTCCGACGATCCGGTTGAGGGTTACCGCGATCACCGTGACTGCCACCGCTCCGATCAGCATGAAGGCCCAGTCCTCCGGCTGCGAGAGCAGACCCATCGCCACCACGAGTGCAGTCGCCACCCCGGGTATGTGGAGGATGCGGAGGCCCATAAGCACTGCGATTGCCACAGCCAGAGCGAAGAGGATCGCGCCTAGCCTGTTCCAGTCCAGATCCGTGGTGTCTGGGGGGATGTCGACGAGGCCGAAGGCCAGAAGCGCTGCGATCCCCGCCAGCAGGCCCACGAGATGGGCACCTACGACATTCCTCGGGGTGGCTTCCTGAGCGAGCGGAAAGGCGAACAGCACGAACATCGTCGGTCCGAGCGGCGGGAAGATGAACGGCTCGCTGCCCCAGACCGCCAGGACCCCGATGACTGCCATGGTCAGAGAAGATGCGATCACCACATAGACCGGACTCGAGCGGTAGGCGCTCGAGATGTCAGCGATGTTCTTTCGCTTGGGCAGATGCATCGGGACCAATCTAGCCGGATGAGTTCGATACCGCAAAGTTCACCCACTAGCGGTCGTGACCGAGTAGCTTCTTTCGGGTAAGAGAGGTTCCATTTCAAGTGGAAAGGTTCATGTGAGCAGATTCACTCGCGTTTTCCTGGCAGTTGCCTGCGTCGCAGCGCTTGCTCTCGGGGTTGCCGCGTGCGGCAGCAGCGGTAGCACCACTTCGACCGTGACCAAGACGGTCGAGCAGCAGAACGACAACCAGAACCAGAACCAGAACCAGAATCAGAACCAGAACCAGAATCAGAACCAGAATCAGAACGAAAGCGTCTCGAAGCAGAAGAAGGAGTGCCTCAAGAACAACAAGGGCTATCCGGAGAACTGCGCGAACATCCCCTGATTCTCATCCGGTCGCCCATCCGCGCGGGTTGGTGCTTCGCGGGTGGGTGATTCGGACTTACTTCGCGGCAGTCTCGACCGATTCGATCAGTGCGTCTATCACCGGTCGGTCGAGCACCATCACGACTTGATCCTCCACGCCCTCGCACTCGACCAGTCGGTCCAGTGCCTGATCGGGAACGAGATCGAACAGCACCTGGTGCCAGACGCTGCCATCGCCGATGATCACGCCCTCGGTCCCGAAGCGGGCGATCGGATTGACTCCGTCCGGATCGGCAGGGGGCTCTATCCCTTCGGTCAGGCGCCTCACCCGCATCACGAGTTTGCCCTCGCTCTCTGCGTAGGCCGGGTCGATCGACCCCGGCGCGCAGGAGAGCACGATGGTGAACTCCATTCCCGCGTCTTTGTGGACGTGCAGTTCCTGGAAGTCGTCACGACGCTGCATCTCGAAGAACGCCGCGCGGCTCGGGTAGCGGACTACCGCGACCCTGTCGTAGGTTGGTGAGCCGCTAATCTGACTTGCCACATCGGCACCGAAGGCGATAGTCCCGCCCACCGCCTCGATCGGACCGAAGGGGGCATACAGGTCGTCGGCCTCCTTGCCGCTGAGCGTCGTCTCTCGCCCGTCGGCGTATTCGGCGGTCTCCCGGTACTTCATAAGGTTGACCGCCCAGAAGGGGCCGTCCTCTTCGGCTGCCATATCCATCCATCCGCTCAGCATCTCCCAGTTTGGAGTTCCGTACCGGGGCTCGGCGGAAGAGGACACGCCCGAAACGGTAGTGGAAGGGACGGTGCTGTCTCCTTGTGACAAACTCGCTCGATGCGTGAGTACTGGGTGGAGGTAAACGAGGATGTCGCGAGTCCCCGCGAGGCGGTGTTCGAGTTCCTCGCCGAGCACGAAAACCTCGGTCCGCTGCTCGGTGGCGCGAACATCTCCCGGGTGCGCGACGGCGACACCGAGCGCAACGGGGTGGGCTCCGTTCGGCGGGTCAAGGTTGGTCCATCCCGACCGTTCGAGGAGACGATCACCGAATTCGAGCCGCACTCGCTGATCGAGTATCGGATCACCAAGGGTGGTCCTTTGCGCAACCACATCGGGACCATCCGCCTCAGCGACATCGCCGGAGGCGGCACCCAGATCGACTACAGGATCCGGATCGCATCCCACATTCCCGGTCTGGCACCACTGGTGCGGTGGAAGCTCACCCGTGACATCACCCGCAGCATCGCCAAGCTCGACTCCCATCTGGCTGCCGCCTGATTGCCTGTGCCGGTTCCGGTAGAGTTGCCCACGGTGATTCGCACAGGGAGGAATACCGGGCTGGTCGCTGCAGGTGCGATCTCCGCGCTGTTGCTCTTCGCTGCCGTTGGATCGACCGAGGCCGATGCCGCGGCGCCGAACTTCGACTCGGCTGCATCGATCGGCGAGATCCATGTGACCGACGCGGATCCCGGTCAGGCGCTGAAGCTCGTCACTCCCGCAGGCAAGACGGTCCAGCAGGGGGTGGCCGACTCCTACGGCTCGAAGATCTTCTACTTCCTCAAGGAGGGCGCCCAGTACCGCGTCAGCAGCTCGACCGGTGGCGGCACCGTGCGGAGCCCCCTGCTGACGGTCAAGCGGAGGGGCGCCCACCCCAAGCAGACCTTCTACGAACGCCAGAACCTGCAGCAAGGCCTCAACTACGTGACCACCCGCGACGGCACCAAGCTGGCGGTGACGGTTCGGCT
>JAUMFR010000056.1:30687-46934 GCA_032119755.1 Solirubrobacterales bacterium
GCGCGCCCTTCGCCCTCTCGCCCCGCTCCCGCCGCCTCCCTCCCTCTCTCCGCACGCACGCCCCTCCCTGCGCGCGCCCACCACGCTCACCCACCCCGCTCGCCCACCACGCTCGCCCACCCCTCTCCCGAAAACGATGCCCGTCGGCGCGAGCAGCCTCACCGGCGCAAAGTTCCCGACCCTGATCGAGTACTCCGGCTATCAGACCGCGGCGCCCGGGGACCTGATCACAGCCCTCACCGGTGGAGATGCCGGTAATCCGGATCTGCTGCCTGCCTCCTCGACCATAGTCGGAGCCGCCCTCGGCCGCATGTTCGGATTCGCCACGGTGAGCGTGCAGATGCGCGGCTCGGGATGCTCCGGCGGCGCCTTCGACCTGTTCGGTCTGCCGACCATCTACGACGGCTACGACGTGGTCGAGACGGTGGCTGCTCAGGACTGGGTCAAGGGCGGAAAGGTCGGGATGGCCGGGATCTCGTTCTCGGGCATCACCCAGTTGCTCACCGCGGGAACGCGGCCGCCGCATCTGGCGGCGATCTCACCGCTGTCGGTCACCGACGATGTGTACTCGGCGACCGGCTATCCCGGCGGCATCTTCAACAAGGGCTTCGCCTTCTCGTGGATCACCCAGCGCGCCGACGATGCCGAGCCAGCCCCGGATGGAGGCCAGCCCTGGGCACGGGAGCTGGCCGATCCAACGAGTCCGGATTACGACCCGACCTGCGCCGCCAACCAGGAGATGCGATTGCAGACCCTCGACTTCGAGCAGCTGATCCAGGACAACCCGTACCGCACCCCTCGCCTGTTCGCCCAGAGGGCTCCCTCGTTCTGGATGAACAAGATCCGGGTACCGACCTTCCTGGTCGGCGCCTTCCAGGACGAACAGACCGGTGGGCACTTCGTCGACAGCCTGTCGAGGTTGAAGAGCAACCCCAACGTCTGGATCAGCCTCCAGAACGGAGTCCACGGCGATTCGCTCGGACCGAGCACGATGACGCGCTGGTTCGAGTTCATGAAGCTGTACGTGGCCAACGAGGTTCCCCGGGTACCTGATCTCGTCCTCGGACTCGGCGACTTCTTCTACTCGGAATTCGTCGGTGCCGACGCGCTCCCGATCGTGCAGTCGAGGTTCGCCGGCTACACGAGTGCTGCCAAGGCGAAGACTGCGTTCCGGAGGGACAAGCGTGTGCGCCTCCTGATGGACAACGGCGACGCGATCGACGGATCGCCGGGTGCTCTCGGAGGCGCTTGGGAGCTGAATTTCTCCAGCTGGCCGATCAGGTCGGTCAAGCCGACCAGCTGGTATCTCTCCGGAGACGGGCGAACCTTGCAGTCGTCCAAGCCCGGTGCGCTCACCACTACCTCCTATGTGGGCGATCCCGACGCACGACCTGCCCAGACGATCACCGACGGGTCCGAGTGGCGGGCGCAGCCCAACTACGACTGGCAGCCGCTTGCAGACGGGAAGGGGCTCGGTTTCATCACGCCTGCCTTGACCCGCGACACGGTAATCGCAGGTGACATCAGCGTGGACCTCTGGCTCAAGTCCTCCGCGCCGGACACGGATCTCCAGGCGACTCTCACCGAGGTTCGGCCCGACGGGAAAGAGGTGCTGGTGCAGAGCGGATGGCTCAGGGCATCGCATCGCAAGCTCGATCGCAGGCAGTCCACGGTGCTGAACCCGGTCCCGACGCATCTGGAGAAGGACGCTGCGCCGCTGCCCTCTGGCAAATGGACGCTGGTCAGAGTCCCGGTATTCGCCGCAGCCCACGCCTTCCGCGCGGGTTCGAAGATCAGGTTGAACATCCAGGCCCCCGGGGGAGACCGTCAGATCTGGGATTTCGACACGCTCGAGGACGGGACCATCACCAACACGATCGCGCTCGGTGGCAGGTTCGCGTCCAAGCTGGTGCTTCCGGTGCTTTCCGGGGTCAGTGCCAAAACCGACCTGCCGCCATTCAACGCTCTTCGCGGCCAGCCCTGGCGGGACTACGTACCCGCAGGTAACGGCGGCTGACCTCCCCGTCAGGTCAGGCCGGCCCGTCCTTCAGGGCAACCAGCCCACCGATCACTCCCAGGTATGCGGTTCCGTCGGGTCCGAGCATGACTCCGGCGTAGTTGTTGTTGAAGAGGATTCCCGACCCTGCGTAGTGCCTCCACACCGTCTCTCCAGTGTGGAAGCTGACCGCCGTCCAGTAGTAGCCCTCGTTGCCGCTCGGGTCGTCTGGTCGCTCGTAGAGGTAGATCAGGCCCGTCGAGTTGGACATCTTGGGCACCAGCGTCGGAGCTCGGACCTCGTCGTTGGTCCAGACCTTCCGGCACGACTTTCCGTTGGCGGCTATGTCGACCCGGGCGAGTCCGGGCTGGGAGAGGCTGGGTCCTCCGGGGAGGAACGGATCGCTGTACCCGTAGTTGTTCTCGACCACCAGCGATCTCCCTGTTCCGATCAGTGAGTTCTCTGTTGCCGATGCTCCCTGTGGGAAAACGGGTACTTCACAGACCTTGCGGCGCTGTCCTCTTCCGAGACGCTTCGCCGTTCGGTACACGACCACGTTCATCGGGTCCGCGTTGTCGGTGATCGCGACGAACCCCCCTTTGAGGATCGTCGGGGTGGTGCCGGAACCGTCGTCGGCCTGCCCTGGTTTGGCCAATCCGCTGTTGCGGTAGGTCGACTTCCATGTGATCCGCGGCTTCCCTCTTCCATCCGCTCCGAGGCGGTAGAGCCTTCGGTCGGAAGCCACATACACGCCTGACCTGTCCACGGCGAACGAGTTCTGGATCCACTCGCCCAGGCGGATGGATCTGATCACGCCCGTCTTCCGGTTCCAGGTACCCACGATCCCACTCTGCTTGCTTACGAACCAGACGCGACCCCGGAAGTCCGGAAGTATCGAGGTGATCCTCTCCTTCGAGGGGTCGAGTACGCCTGAAAGGTCGATGTTCCTGCGAGTGGCGAATCCGGCCGAACCCGGGAGCGGCTCGAGGACCAGGATGCGGTTGGTCCTCGTCGGGACCCAGAGTCGTTTCTCCTTATCGAGGAAGAAGTAGCCACCCCCGGTGTAGTCCTGGAACACGGGCGTGTCCCCCACGGGGGCGTTGTCAGGGAGGCTCATCGAGGCGACGGTCTCGAGGCTCTCCGGATCGATGATCTTGGCCGTTGGAGGCATGATGCTCGACGGGCAGACCGTGACGATCCTCCCGAAGCGATCGAAGCCCAGGGAAGCGCAGAGGCTCAGGCCCCCAACCGAGGCCATGGAGATGGCGGACGGATCCCGGCCGAGCGGACCTGGTCCGGGGTAGGCATCCGTCATCCAGGTGTCGTTGTGGATGTTGCTCCAGGGCCCTTCGGCCAGAAAGGGGTTACGCGGCGGAACGGTGGAAGAGGTGACGGGCCGGGCGGTCCATGCACCGCCAGTGGAAGTCGGGAGGGTTGGAGCGGGATCGAGATCGGATTCGATCGGCAGCGCAGTCGCAACACGAGGAACCAAGAGGAGGATGCAAACGGCCAGGAAGCCCGCCGCCAGGCTCCGCGTCGCACCTCTGCTCCTCCCTCTCTCGAGACGATCCATCGGTGATCCACAATCTAGAGCCATCGAGGGCGGGGCGGCGGAGCACGGGTAGGATCGACCGATGCCAGAACTCGTCACCGGTGAGGCGAGCGCTTTCCCGCTGAGCTACTCGCCGGGATCAGAAGACCAGAGCTGATCGATGAAGCGCTGGTCTTCGTCGTAGAGCCAGCACTCCCTCAGCTTGCCGTCCTCGACTCGGTAGAGGAGGACTCGGCGCACCCGCTGCGGAGGGTCACCCAGGTCCTCGATCGCGAGGATCGCGCCGAGGCTCTCTCCAATCAGCACGTCTTCTACCTCGATCAACTTTCGCGATGCACGCCAGGAGGCCTGGCCGAGAACCGCGAGGACCTCGTCTTTGCCGGCGTGGGTTCCCGCCAGAGGACTCTCGCCCATGTAGTGGAGGACGATCTCGTCGTGGTACATCCCGAGCACCCGCTCGAGATCGGCCGCCAACCACGCATCCGCATAGGCGCGGAGTGCCTCGCCGATCTCTTTGCTGTCAGCCATTGGGCAAGGCTAGACCTGTAGAGGCGGCTCAGGCCGACTGGTTCAGAGATCCAGACCGAGTCTCTGCGCGGCCCAGATCCAGATGCCATAAGCACCGATGGTGGCGCCGCAGGCGACGAGCAATGCCCAGCTGAAGTCGAGCCTCTTCAGTGCGAGCGGCAGCACTACGAAGAAGACGACCGAAGGAATCACCACCCAGAGGATCGACCAGGAGAGATCCGCTACTTGCGCAGGATCGCGGGTATCGCGATAGAGCCAGATCATCGCGAGTATCGAGGTGAGGGGAAGTGAGATGAGGACTGCACCCATCAGCGACGAGCGCCTTGCCAGCTCACTCGCAACCGCGATCAGTACCCCGGAGACAGCCGCCTTGATGATCAGGTGCACTTCGTCAGCCTAGATCTCGCAGAGGCGGGATCCCCTTGCACTGAGACTTGAGGCATGGGCGCGGCTGGGATCGAACCAGCGACCTCTCGCGTGTGAGGCGAGCGCTCTCCCGCTGAGCTACGCGCCCGGGAGATCTTCAGATCGGAAAGGCTAGCCGGAAGAGTCGGGCCGGCGTTGGATCAGGTGCCGACGCCCCCCCCGCCACCGGTCTCTCCTCCGGTCCCACCTGCGGCCTTGCCGCAGATCCCGAGGGCCTTCTTCGGTGGAACGACGCAGATCCGCTTGGAGGAGAAGTAGTTGCCGCCGATCCCCTTCTTCTTGGGCGGGGGGCGGTAGATGTCGATGTGGCGGCCGTCGATGGCTCCGCCGGTGTCGGCAGCGACGAACCAGCCGCCTCCCGGCTTGTTGCGGTAGGCGGGTACGTAGACCCGGCTGCCGAACTTGATCAGGTCGGGATCGACCGCGATCGATGCCCAGAAGTTCAGTTTCTTCCCCGACGCGCCGATCGGCCACTTGACCACCTGGAAACGCACGCCCCGCTCCTTCGGTGACTTGTATCGCTTCTTCACCTCGGGACCGTTGGACCAACCGCCGCCCTCGAGGGGGAAGGTCACCGCTCCCTTGTTGTTGCGCCACCCGACATCGAGCCAGTAGTAGCTGCCGTCGCGCTTGCCGTTCTTGCCTACCCAGGGGACGTCGTAGCCGTCTGCGTAGTGGTAGGTCCGCCCGTCGAGACCGATCCCGCTCCCTTCCATCGGCAGGCCGTAGGCCGAGTAGAGCCAGTCCGCACGGTGCTTGTCGGTGAGGCCGGGCGCGTTGATCTTCTTGCCGACGAACCATTTCTCCGGCGTCGGGTAATACTCGGTGATGGTCACGTCCTTGACCCAGCCCGTCCTCTTGATCACGGCTCCTGCGCTCGAAGGCAAGAGCAGGCACAGAGACAGCATCGCCGCGGCGAGCAGCAAGAGCGGTCGGATTTCGGCGCGTCTACGAAGCATCGTTAGGTTCCACTAACACTCACCATACGGAAGAGTTCCGCGGTCACCGCCCGGAATCCTCCCCGCAGGTGCGTATCCGGCATCATGCCTTGCAGATGGCAGCTCACCGCGAAGACGATCTCACCCTCAGCCGGTCCGATCTGGCCGACGATCCATTCGAGCAGTTCGACGCGTGGTGGGAGTACGCGGCCGACAAGGTTCCGATGCCCGAGGCGATCTGTCTTTCGACGGTGGACGCACAGGGCATGCCCGACGCCCGGATGGTGCTTCTGAGGGGACACGGTCCCGACGGCTTTCGCATCTACACCAACTACGACTCCAACAAGGCCGCCCAGCTCGACGGCCAGGGAGTGGCCGCACTCTGTCTCTTCTGGCGAGAGCTCGACCGGCAGATTCGGATCCGCGGCAAGGTGAAGAGGGCCACCGCCGAGGAATCGGACGCTTACTACCTCTCGCGCCCGCCCCTGCATCGGCTCGGAGCCTGGGCCTCGCCGCAGAGCCAACCGATCGAGAACCGCGATGAGCTCGAGCGCCGTCTGGCCGAGGTCGAGGAACGTTTCGCCGGTGACGAGGACGTGCCCCGGCCCGAGAACTGGGGCGGTTATCTCTTGGAGCCCGAGGTGATCGAGTTCTGGCAGGGCCGGATCGGCCGTCTTCACGACCGCTTCACCTACACGCCAGATGGAAGCGACGGCTGGACCATCCAGCGCCTCGGCCCCTGAGCCGGCACCCTGTCTTCGCTAAGCCTCTAACCTCCCCTTCGGACCGTGCTAGGCGGGGAGGTAGCGGTGCCCTGTCACCCGCAATCCGCTCTAGCGGGGCTGAATCCCCGAAGGAGGGGTCGAAGCCCTCGGTGTCGCCCGCGTCCGGGAGGCGTTGACGGCCAGGTCCTGCGCAGCGCCGGTCCGTGAACCAGGTCAGATCCGGAAGGAAGCAGCCTTAAGCGAACGCCGGTGTGTGATGCAGGCAAGCCTGGCTCGAGCCGTAACGAACGATGGCACCCGAGAGCCTCACTCCGAGATCGGGTGCACGGTCCTGTCCGCAACTTGGGTAGACCGTGAGGCGGCCACTGCCGCCCTCGCGGATAGACTCGCTCTGAGCAATGTCCGAGCAGTCGACCTCCCTCTACCGCCGTCACCGCCCTCAGGCCTTCGCCGACGTGGTCGGCCAGGAGCACGTGGTGAAGACGCTCTCGAATGCGATCGAGGGAAACCGTGTACATCACGCCTATCTGTTCGTAGGTTCCCGCGGGACCGGCAAGACATCGATGGCGAAGATCCTCGCCCGCTCGCTCAACTGCGAGCAGGGGCCGACGCTAACGCCGTGCGGCAAGTGCGACGCCTGCCTTGCGATAGAGCGCGGCAACTCTATGGACGTGATCGAGATGGACGCGGCCTCCAACCGTTCGGTCGATGACATTCGCGAGTTGCGCGACCGGGTCGGCTATGCGCCAGCCGAGGGCCACTGGAAGGTCTACATCCTCGACGAGGCCCACATGCTCACCAAGGAGGCATGGAACGCCTTCCTGAAGACGCTCGAAGAGCCCCCGCCGAACACCGTCTTCGTGCTCGCTACGACCGAGCCTCAGAAGGTGATGCCGACCATCGCCGATCGCTGCCAGCGCTTCGACTTCCAGCGGCCCACACCTGAGCAGATCGGCGAGGTGGTGAAGCGAGTCGCCGAGAGCGAGGGCATAACGATCGAGGATGCGGCGGTGGCGCTGGTCGCCCGCTCCGCTGCCGGCAGTTTCCGTGACGCTCTCGGCACGCTCGACCAACTGGTCGCCTTCGGTGGAGATTCGATCGAGGCCTCGGCCGTAGCCGACCTGCTGGGAGCCGCTGATGCCGAGTTGATATTCGAGGTAACCGACGCGCTCGGCGCCGGAGACGCCAAGGGCACCCTCGAGGCGGTCGAGAAACTGTCGTCCTCGGGTCGGGACCCTTCGCGATTCGCGGCCGATCTGGTTGCTCACCTCCGCCAGTTGCTGGTCTGCAAGACAACCGGCGGGATCCCCGCCGCCTTCACCGTCACCGCATCTGATCCAGCCCGCCTCGCCGGACAAGCCGAGGGCATCGGCGAGGCCAAGCTGGTGGGAGCGATCGACGTCCTCTCGAATGCGATCTCGGCGATGCGTGCGGGAGACGATCCCCGCTTCAGCCTCGAGATCGCGTTGATCAGGATCGCCGAGCCGCGAGTCGACCCCTCTCGCGAGGCGCTGTCGCGCCGGATCGAGGACCTCGAGTCCCGTCTCGGCAAGGGCTCACCCGCACCGATGCCCCCGGCGCCGACCAAGACGAAGGAGAGCCCCGCGCCAGCGGCTGAATCGCCTGCCGACTCGCCGGACGCCGAAGGCGATGCCGGGTCGGAGCCTGAAGCGGCGGCCGATTCGCCCTCGACGCCCGTGGAGGATGAGGTGTCTGTTCCCGATCCAGCTGGAGAGGAACCGGTCGAGGTGACAGTCGAGATCGAACGCGTGACCTCGCTCTGGCCCGCGGTCGTGGAGCACGTGCGCGACTCCAACTCCGAGATGGTCTCGACTCTCTTCCACGGTGCGCGTCCGATCGCGGTCGACCGCGAGAAGTCGGTGATCAGGATCGGGTTCCCCTCCTCAGCCAAGTTCAACAAGCGGAAGATCGAGAGTGACCAGAATGCCGCGATCATCACCGAGTCCCTCCACGCTGTCTTCGGGGTTCCGCTGCGCCCGGCCTTCGAGTTGCTGGAAGGGGAGGGCGACGAAGCGGCTCCCACTCCCGCCTCGGGGGATTCGATGGACGAGGACGCGGTCGTGGACATGTTCAAGGACGAGTTCGACGCCGAGGAGATCACCGACTCCGCTCCGACGGCCCCTGACAACAGCGCCAACGACGAAGCAGAGGAGGTTGGATAGACGATGGCTCAGCCGAACATGAACGAGTTGATGAAGCAGGCCCAGCAGATGCAGGCCCAAATGATGAAGGCCCAGGAGGAGTTGGCCAACGAGACGGTCGAGGCGAGCGCCGGAGGTGGAATGGTCAAGGTCAAGATGAGCGGTGACACGCGGCTGCTCGAGTTGACCATCGACCCCGAGGCGATCGATCCGGCCGAGCCGGAGATCCTTCAGGACATGATTCACGCTGCAGTCAACGAGGGGATCCGGGCATCGCAGGAGCTGGCGGCCTCCAAGATGGGTGGACTGGCAGGTGGCGGACTCCCCGGCCTGCCGGGGCTGTGAGCGTGGCCTGAGCCTTGTACGCGGGACCGATCAGCCGTCTGATCGCCGAGTTGTCCCGGCTTCCGGGTATCGGCCAGAGGACCGCCCAGCGACTCGCCTTCCATATATTGCGCGCGCCTGAGGATCAGGCCTTCGCTCTGGCCGATGCGATACGTGAGGTCAAGGAGAAGGTCGGGCTCTGCGAGGTCTGCTCGAACCTCTCGGAAGGCCCGCGTTGCCAGATCTGTACCGATGAACGCCGCGATCGTTCGTCCATCTGTGTGGTCGAGGAACCTGCTGACGTGATCCCGATCGAGCGGACGGGTGAGTATCGGGGCCTCTACCACGTGCTCGGCGGTGCGCTCTCACCGATCGACGGGATCGATCCCGAGGACCTCAAGATCGCCGAGTTGGTCGGCCGCGTTGACGAGGGAGGCATCGAAGAGGTAGTGCTCGCCACCAATCCGACCACCACCGGCGAGGCGACCGCCCAGCACATCGCCGATCAGCTCGCGGGCAAGACCCGGGTTACGCGACTGGCGAGCGGTCTGCCGGTAGGCGCAGATTTGGAGCATGCCGACGAGGTGACAATCGGCAAGGCCCTCGCTGGTCGTCGTTCTCTCGGCGGCGACTAGCGTCGGATCTGGCGGGTCGGATCCTCGGACCCACCCGAGAGCGGCGGCTGTCCGCCGCCGGTCGAGCCATCGTCGCGGTTGGAGCGGATCAGCTCGTAGAGGAGCGAGAGCGCGAGCCCGAGTCCGCCGGCGATCATCAGGATCAAACCGACCGTGGGGATATCCACGAAGTCCGAGTTGACCTCGATCGCGTAGCGGAGGATCGCTCCGATCGCGATAAGCAGGACTGCAGCTCCAATCGTCATCAGGTGACGAGCATAGCCATTGGACAGCGGGAATTACGCACGCAGGCTGTCGTCAGCCATCGCTCAACCCGAAGCGCCAGTAGATACGCCTCAGCCAGCGCGGTGACCACCAGTTCCACTGACCCAGCAACGCCATCAGCGATGGCACCAGCAGGGCGCGGATGATGGTTGCGTCTATAAGTACCGACAGCGCCCCACCGACTCCGTTGAGCTTGATGAAGATGATCTGCGAGGTCGCGAAGGCGCCGATCGCGATCGCAAAGAGGAGTGCTGCCGAGGTGATGATCCGGCCGGTTCGCTCGAGCCCGATCGCGACCGCGTCTCCATCGGTGGCGCCTTCGTCGCGCGCCTCCTTGATCCGTGAGAAGAGGAAGACGCCGTAGTCGGTGGACAGGCCGAAGGAGACGGCGAAGAGCAGGATGGGGATCGTCTGCTCGATGTTCCCCTGGCTCTCGAAGTCGAGTAATCCCTCGAGGTTTCCGTCCTGGAAGATCCAGACCAGGATCCCGAAGACTGCAGCGAGGTTGAGGATGTTCAGCAGCAACTGTTTCAATGGCAGCACCACTGATCCGGTCATCAGGAAGAGAACGAGGAGGGTCGAGACGATGATGATCGCGGCGGCGATCGGCAGATGCTCCAGCAGGCTCTTCTGGAAGTCGACGAACCTCGCCGAGGCGCCCGTGACTCTGACCTCGGCTCCAGGTGGCTCGGGCAGGTCTCTGATCTCATGCACCAGGTTCGCGCTGCGGTCATCGGTGGATGGGTAGCGGGCGACCGCTTCGATCAGGGATCCAGCGGAGCCGACCGGTTGTGGGGGATACACGACTGCCACATCGGGAAGAGCTCGAACCTGCGCGGCAACCGCCGTTGTGGCCTCCTCTCCGCCACTGACCACGACTCGCACCGGCGTGTCTCTATAGGGCGGGAACTCGGCCCGGATGAAGTCGTCGACTTGGCGGGCGCTCGCATCCTTCGGCAGGACCTGCGCGTCGACATCGCCGAACTTGATCTTCAAGAACGGGCTGGCCAGAAAGAGCAGAAGCAGCGTGCAGCCCCCGGCAACGATCACCGGGCGCAGCATCTCCCACTTGGCCAGTCGATACCAGAAGCCGTTGGTGTCGGTGCTTGCCTCTTTGGCGGTACGGCGCTGGAGGAACCTCGGTGCCAGCGAGTTGACCCGTTCGCCCAAGACGGCGAGGATCGCAGGCAACACGGTGAGCGAGATAAGTGCGGCGAACAGTGCAACCAGCGAGCCGCCGATTCCCATCGAGTAGAGGAACCGCTGCGGGAACACGATCAGCGAGGCGAGGGCCGCGGCGACGGTTATCGAACTGAAGAGCACGGTCCTGCCTGCGGTCTGCAGGGTCCTGATCAGCGCCTTCTTACCTGCGCCGTGTTTCTCGATCTCCTCCCTGAATCTGGAGACGATGAAGAGGCTGTAGTCGATCGCCAGACCGAGACCGAGTCCGATCGTGAGATTGAGGGCGAATACCGAGACCGAGACCGCCTCGTTCACCGCCCTCAGCATGAGCCAGGTTCCGACTATCGCGATAGCGCCGATCAGAAGGGGCAGAGCCGAGGCGATCAGGCTCCGGAAGAAGAACAGCGAGAGCAGGAAGAGCAGCGGGAAGACCAGCAGCTCCGCGCGTCGCAGATCCTCCTCGATCTGGTCGTTTACCTGTTTCTGGGAGAGGGCGCTTCCGCCGACCTTCACCCCGGGCTCGTCGGCGAGCACGCTGGCCAGGTGCTCAGCGTCGTCTTGAAGTTGCCCGTCGTCTGTTGCCTTCAGCGTGACCGCGATATAGGTCGCGTTGCCATCTCGCGAGACGAGGTCGTCAGAGCGAGTCTGCAGCCATCCGGTGGACTCCTTCACGGCTGAGTCGGTGGAGATTCTTTCCTGTAACCCTGCGAGCCGACGCTGCCCCGAAGGGGTGGTGACATCGAGACCCTCGACCAGTACGACTACGGTCGCGGGCCGATAACCGGCTGCCTGCAGATCATCGTCGGCCTGGATGCTCTCGGTGTCTGGATCCTTGGCGCCGTATGGAGCCAAGTAGCTCGCTACGTTCCCTCCGTAGAGGGCCGCCCCGACGAAGAAGGCGACTGCGACAACCAGCACCCAGCGGCGCTTCGAGAATGTGAACGATCCGAGTCGACTCATGGATAGGGGGCGCTCTGGCGATCAAGGATAGGCGAGACGCGGGCGCCATCGACCGCCCGCGTGGTCTCGAGTGGCTGGCCTATCCTCATCCGACTATGGAAGCTGCCCAGAGCGCCAAGGAAGGCGAGCGCGAGCTCGTAGTTATGAAGTTCGGGGGCACCTCGGTTGCAGGAGCCGAGGAGTTGAAGCGCGCCGCAAAGCGGATCGTCGCTGCTCGCGAGCAGGGACGATCGGTGGTGGCCGTGCTCTCCGCCCGTGGTTCGACGACCGATGAGCTGGAGGCGATGGCCTGCGAGGTCGCCGAGCGACCTGACCCGAGGGAGATGGACATGCTGCTCTCCACGGGAGAGCGGATCTCCTGTGCACTCTGCGCCATGGCGATAGTCGAGTTGGGCCATCGGGCCATCTCCCTCACCGGCTCTCAGGCCGGAATCGTCACCGATTCGTCTCATACCAAGGCACGCATCATCGACGTGCGGGCCGACCGTATCCGCCAGGCGCTCGAGGAGGATTCGATCGTCCTGGTGGCAGGCTTTCAGGGCGTCTCGACCGAGAGCAACGACGTGACCACCTTGGGCAGGGGTGGCTCAGACACCACTGCGGTTGCGCTCGCGGCAGCTCTCGATGCCGACGTCTGCGAGATCTACACGGATGTCGAGGGAGTGTTCAGCGCGGACCCCAGGATCGTGGCCGATGCCCGCAAGCTCCCGGTCGTCTCCTACGAGGAGATGCTGGAGATGGCGGCCTCGGGAGCCAAGGTGCTGCAGTTGCGCTCGGTCGAGTACGCGCGCAACAACGGTGTCCCGATCCACTGTCGGAGTTCTTTTTCTGACGGCGCAGGTACCCTCGTTGTCGCAGAACAGGAGACAATGGAACGACCACTCGTAACAGCCGTAACCCACTCCTCCAACGAGGCCCGCGTGACCCTGACCGGTCTGCGCGACGAGCCTGGAGTTGCCGGGGAGATCTTCGGTGCACTAGCCGAGGCGAACGTGAACGTCGATGTGATCATCCAGAACGAGCCCGTCTCGCACGAAGGCGGTGCCGACCTCTCCTTCACGGTCGAGAGCAGCGACGTCACCGATGCGGTCGAGGCGATCAAGTCGCTCGATGCTGCGGCGGGGATCGAGACCGACGACAAGATCGGAAAGGTCTCCATCGTCGGCGCTGGCATGCGCAGCCACCCGGGGGTTGCAGCCAAGGTATTCGAGGTGCTCGGCAAGGAGGAGATAAACATCGAGATGATCTCCACCTCCCCGATCAAGGTCTCGTGTGTGATCGCCGCCGACAGCGTTCCGGCTGCCGTCAAGGCGCTGCACAACGCCTTCGATCTGGGCGAGAACGCGGTTTTCGAGGAGGATCCGATGGGTGAGGGTCATCGTCCTCGGGTCAGTCCCGACCCGGAGGGCTAGCCATGGCCTCCAATCCCCCGAGCGTGGGCATCCTCGGAGCTACCGGCGCCGTGGGATCGACGATCCTCCAGGTCCTCGCTGAGAGAGGGTTCGAGGCCGCAGAGATCGTGCCGCTCGCCAGCGAGCGGTCCGCCGGTAGCAAAGTCACTTACGGCTCCGAAGAGTTGGAGGTCCGCTTGCTGGAGGAGCCCGCTCTGGAAGGTCTCGATCTGGTTCTCTCCTCGGCCGGTGGATCGGTCAGCGAGCAGTGGGCGCCCAAGGCGGTCGCGGCGGGCGCGGTGGTGGTAGACAACACCAGTTTCTGGCGGATGAACGAAAAGGTCCCTCTGGTGATCTCGGAGGTAAACCCGGAAGCGCTCGATTCCCACATGGGAATCGTCGCCAACCCGAACTGCTCGACCATGCAGATGGTGGTCGCGCTGGCACCCCTCCACCGTGAGGTCGGCTTGGAGCGGATCGTGGTCAGCACCTACCAGTCGGTCTCGGGTACCGGTCGCAGGGCCCTGGAGGAGATGCGCGACCAGTCACGGGCGATGCTCGCCGACTCCGAACCGACTTCACCGGAGATCTATCCGCATCGGATCGCCTTCAACGTGATTCCGCAGGTCGAGGGCTTCCAGGACGGAGACGACTACACCACCGAAGAGCGCAAGATGATGGACGAGACCAGAAAGATCCTCGGAGCGGGAGAGGAAATGGGTATCTCGGCGACCTGCGCCAGGGTGCCGGTGGAGATCGGGCATGCGGAGTCGATCAACCTCACCACCAGAGAGGAACTCAGCCCTGAGCGGTGTCGTGAACTTCTCGCCGATGCATCGGGTGTGGTGGTTGCCGACGACCCTTCGAATGGCGTCTATCCGCTGCCTTCGGAGGTGGCTGGTAGTGACGATGTCTACGTCGGTCGGATACGGCGTGATCCGTCGGCGGAGAAGACGCTCAACCTGTGGGTGGTCGGCGACAACCTGCGCAAAGGGGCAGCGACGAACGCCGTCCAGTTGGCAGAGACTCTTGTCGAGCGGGACCTCGTGCGGGTTCCCTCTCCATCGATCCTGGACTAGGGCTTCGCGAGAAGTCTCGTCAAGAGGGTCGGCGCCATCAAAGTGGTCAGCACCGACATTCCGACAATTACCGTGAACACATCGCCGTCGATCACGCCACTACCAAGCCCGATCCCCGCGACGATGATCCCCACCTCACCACGCGGGATCATTCCGACGCCCACGATCATCGCTTCTTTTGCTCCCATCGCCCGGGCCCCAAGCCAAGCGCCAGCGAACTTGGTCAGCGCCGCGATCAGGGTTACGGCCACGAGCGCCGCCAGCACCAGCGGATCCCCGAAGGCCGAGAGATCCACCTGCAGCCCGATGAATGCGAAGAAGAACGGAGGAAAGAAGGCGTAGAGCGGCGCGACCTCCTGCTCGAAGTCGTGCTTCTCCTGGGTCTCGGCCACGATCATTCCGGCGAGGAAGGCGCCGATGATCGCCGCGAGGCCGATCTCCGCCGCGATCGCGGCAAGGCCGAGGCAGAGGATTATCGCCGGGAGCAGAGGTGATTCGGCGAACTTCGGCGCGTGGAAGATGTCTGGCCATCGCCGTACCACTTGGATCCCACCGAATCCGACGAAGATGAGGAAGCCCAGGGACAAGCCGATCACGATCAGCAGCGAGATGACATCGACGCCGCCCGTGTCGGCTATGCCGACCACGATCGAGAGCAGCACCAGCGCGAGGACGTCATCGATTACTGCGGCCCCGAGGATGGTCCGCGCTGCTCTGGTCTTGAGGGCCTTCATGTCGAGCAGGACCGCCGAAGTTATCCCGACGCTTGTCGCAACCAGCGCCGCTCCCACGAAGAGACTGGTCTCGGTGCTCTCACCGATCAGCTGTGCTCCGAAAAACCCGGCGACCAGGGGAAGGATCATTCCGAAGACGCCCACTCGGGTAGCCGTGCCACCGACCTTGGCGAGGTCGGAG
The DNA here is from genome assembly GCA_032119755.1 of Solirubrobacterales bacterium. Classification (GTDB taxonomy): domain Bacteria; phylum Actinomycetota; class Thermoleophilia; order Solirubrobacterales; family 70-9; genus CAIUSP01. The sequence goes on from JAUMFR010000056.1 coordinate 45,765, forward strand.
ATTCTGGTCTCCAGCCCGACCCAGAAGAGCAGGAAGACCACTCCGAGCTCCGCGAACACCTCGAGGGTCTGATTCGGTTCGACTAGTCCGAATGCTGCGGGCCCGATGATCACTCCGGCCAAGATCTCCCCGATCAGGGTCGGCTGCTTGAGACGCTTGAAGATCTCGTCTCCGATCTTGGCTGCGAGCAGGACGAGGAACAGGGAAAGCAGGATGTCCGGAATCTCGCTCGAGGCGGCGATCGGTGGGGCCGGAAGGTTCATGCGGTGATTGTGGAGCACACTGCGGCTCGTTGGCGCAAGTGGCTCACCGAACTGGCGCTAGTCGAGGGCTTCGCCAGTCGGGATCAGGCGGAAACCGGCTCGAGCCGGTCTATGACCCACTTGGTCGAAGCGACGTGCTTGCCGAGACCGAGTTCCTTCGGGTCGATTCCAAGCGCGAGTCCGACCAACTGCGGCAGATGGAGTACCGCCAGGTCGAGATCCTTGCCCGTCACCTTGGCGGCCTCGGGCTGCTGCATGTCGAGGTTGAGGTGGCAGAGCGGGCACGGGGTCACCAGACAGTCGGCACCGGCGTCCATCGCGTCACCTAGGTGGGTTCCGGCTTGACGCAGCGATACCTCCCGGCTCATCGTGATCACGGGGAACCCGCAGCACTTGCGGGCGCCGTCGTATTCGACGACAGTGCCACCCAGTGCCTCGATCACCTTCTCCAGGTACAGGTCGCGCTCGGGGTGCTGGTCGTAGCCAAGGCGGTGGCGTGGCCTGAGCACGTAACAACCGTAGAAGGGGCCGACGCGCAGACCCTCGAGCGGACGCACTACCCGGTTCTTCAGCTTCTGGAGTCCGTAGTCCTCGACCAGGACCCAGAGGAAGTTCTTGTTGGAGAAGCCTTCGGGGTCGTAGCTGAGACCCTCTTCGGCGAGCGCGCCGTTTACGTGTTCGCGGTAGGCCTTGTCGGCGTCGAGGCGCGGGCGGCACTCGGACTGCGCGCCTTGGCAAGTCGAGCAGATGTTCATCATCGGCAGGCCGGTCTGCTGGGCGAGTGCGAAGGTGCGGGCGTTGAGAGTATCTGCGAGTTCCTGGTTGTGTTCGGCGATCACGCCAGCTCCACAGCAGTTGGCGCGGTCGAGTTCGACCAATTCGATCTCGAGTTTTTCGGCTACCAGAG
>JAUMFR010000057.1:0-16652 GCA_032119755.1 Solirubrobacterales bacterium
CACGAGTGGGAATTTCGAGGGCAAGAACGTACTCCACATCGCCGCCGGCCCCAGCGCCTCTCCTCCCGATTGCCTCGAACGAGCTCGAGAGTTGCTTCTGACCGCGAGAGCGGCGCGTGTCAGACCAGGACTCGACGACAAGCGCCTGTGCGCGTGGAATGCCCTGATGATCTCCGCGCTCGCAGATGCTGGCGCCGCGTTCCAGAACGAGAGATATCTCAACTCTTCGATCGACTGTGCACGATTCATCCTCGACGAGATACGCACCGAAGATGGTCGCCTGCTCCGCACTTGGAAGGAGGGACGGGCCTCCCTGAACGCCTATCTGGAGGACTACGCATTCCTGCTGGAAGCGATGCTCGATCTCCACGCTGCCACTCTCGACCCATGCTGGTTCGATGAAGCCCGCGCGCTCGCCGACATGATCATCGAGAACTTCGAGGATTCTGAATCTGGCGGCTTCTTCACGACTTCTCACGACCACGAAGAGCTTCTGGTCCGCCGCAAGGCTCTGGACGATCACCCCATTCCCTCCGCCACCTCGTCAACAGCTCTCGGGCTGCTCAGGCTCTCGATGCTGACCGGCTCCGAGCGCTACCGCCGATCAGCGCTCCGTGCGATCTCCCCTCTCGCCGAGATAGCAGCGTCCAACGCGAATGGATTTGGGCATTTGCTCCAGGCGATCGACCTCGCCACCACGGACGCGCCGCAGGAAATGGCCATCGTCTATCCGAGCGAGAACCAGAGCAGTCCGTTCCCGGGCGGTGCGGTGGCGGCCGTGGCGGCGCGGTCTGCGTTGGCACACACAGTCGTCGGCGGAGGGCCGGAGGGTGCCGATCGTCCCGAGTTGCTGGAGGGAAGGACCTGCCTCGAACAGATGCCGACCGCATACCTCTGCGAAAGCTTCTCATGCCAACGGCCGGTCAACCGTCCGGAGGAGTTGCAGGAACAGCTCGAATCCAGCTGAGGCGCGTCCGCGAGCGGGACTAGCGTGAACGCATGCTCAGCGCAGCCCTGTTCGGAGGCTTGGCGGCAACATCGCTTTTGCTGGGAGCGGCTCTCGGCCTGACCGGGCGGGTCAGTACGAGAGCGATGGGCCTGATCATGGCCTTCGGTGCCGGTGCTCTGATCAGCGCACTTGCCTTCGAGTTGACCGATGAGGCCTTCGCTCTCGGGGGTGGTGACGCAGTTGCTGTCGGCCTCGCACTCGGGGCCATGACCTACTTCGTAGGCGACGAGTTGATCTCCCGCTCGATCGAGACCAGGAGATCGCGCAGGAGGCACGGGCAGCCTGATGCCGCACAAGGGCCGAAGGCGTTGCTGCTGGGAGCCGTCCTCGACGGCATCCCGGAATCTGTCGTGATCGGGATCAGCCTGCTCCACGGCAAGGGCGTGAGCATCCCGATCATCGTCGCCGTATTCCTCTCGAACCTCCCCGAAGCCCTCAGCTCTGCTCAAGGGATGCGCCAGGAAGGCCACTCCCCGGGCAAGATATTCGGAGTCTGGGTGATCGTCGTAGGAGTCTCTGCGCTTGCTGCTGCAGTCGGCTACGGGGTCCTCGGCGGCGCCTCCGACAACACCGTGGGGCTGATCCTCGCTTTCGCCGGTGGGGCAGTATTGACGATGCTGGCCGACACGATGATGCCAGAGGCATTCAGCTTCGGACATCGGGCGACGGGCTTGCTCACGGTGCTGGGATTCGCCTCGGCCTACCTGCTGTCTGCGACTAGCTGAGGCTGTGCTCAGAGGATCGGCAGGAACTGCTCGATCTCGTAAGGCGTGACCCTGACTCGGTAGTCATCCCACTCCTTGCGCTTGATCTCGACGAATCGATTGAAGGCGTGCTCACCAAGGACGCGGAGGACCAACTCGGAGTCAGCAGCGATGTCTATCGCCTCGCCAAGGGTCGACGGCAGCTGTTCGATCCCCTCGCGGTGCCTTTCCTCAGGGGTCAGGTGATAGAGGTTCTGCTCCATCGGCTCGGGCAGCTCGTACCCCTTCTCGATCCCCTCCAGACCGGCGTGGAGCATTCCCGCGAAGCATAGATAGGGGTTGCAGGCCGGATCGGGACTTCGGAGTTCGACCCTCGTCGTCTCCTCCTTACCCGGGTGATAGAGCGGAACCCTGATCAGGGCCGAGCGATTCCTGCGTGACCATGCGAGGTAGACGGGCGCCTCGTAGCCCGGCACGAGGCGTTTGTAGGAGTTCACCCACTGGGCGAAGAGGGGTGAGATCTCTCTCGCATGCCGAAGCTGCCCGGCGATGAACGACTTGGCGGTGTCAGAGAGGAAGTACTGGTCGTCAGGGTCATAGAAAGCGTTGCGGCCGTCCCGTGACAGCGACTGATGAACGTGCATCCCGGAACCGTTCTCACCCTGGAGGGGCTTGGGCATGAAGGTGGCGTGCCAGCCGTACTTCATCGCGTACTCCTTGACCGTGATCCGATAGGTCATGCAGTCGTCGGCCATCGAGAGCGCGTCCTTGTACCGCATATCGACCTCGTGCTGAGACGGCCCTACCTCATGATGTGTGTACTCGACATGGATGCCGAGCTGCTCGAGCGCGAGCACGGTCTCTCGACGAACGTCCGATCCTGCATCGAGCGTGGTGAGGTCGAAGTAACCACCCTCATCGAGCACCTCTGGCACCCCGTCTTCGGGGTTGGCCGACTTGAAGTAGAAGAACTCCAGCTCAGGGCCGACATTGAACGGCGTGAACCCCATCTCCTCGGCACGCTCGATCGCGCGCCGGAGGATCCAGCGAGGATCTCCTTCATACGGGTCCCCCCCGGGCACCCGGACATCGCAGATCATCCGCGCCACACGCTTCTCATCCTCCGGCCTCCAGGGCAGGAGCCGGAAGGTGGATGGATCAGGGAGCGCGATCATGTCGGATTCCTCGATCGGGTTGAATCCGGTGATCGAGGAACCATCGAATCCCATGCCCCCCTCAAAAGCGTCCTCCAGTTCAGAAGCGTTGATCGAGAAGCTCTTCAGCTGACCGAGGAGGTCGGTGAACCAGAGACGCACGAATCGGACATCGTTGTCCGCGCAGAAGGCCAGGACATCAGCCGCGCTGGTCGGCTGGCTGGCTCCAGAGTCTCTTTCCTTTCCACGGCCCATACGTGCCTGTGGAACCTTAGAGATAGTCGCTCCGAGCGGCATTTAGGCGGAGATGAGAGAGCCGAGCGAAACTTTCGGCTTGACGGCGGGTCTATACTTACATCAGGTAAGTTACTGGCTAAACGTAAAGTTAACAATCAAGCCACCAACGAGGGGTGAAGGCAATGACGGTAAAGACTGATGTCAGCCGATTCCATATCCACGACGAGTTGACGGCGCCGGACCGCAGCGCGCCGATCCTCAAGAGCATCCAGACGGCCGGAGGAGCCGTATCCAAGTTCCTCGGAGTGATGGCAGAGGCCCCGAACGTGATCCGGGCCTACACGCGGATGCGTTCGGAACTGCGGCCAGGAAATCTGGACCCCGCCACCCGCGACCGCATCGGCCTCGCAGTGGCGGAGCGGCGCGGCGATGCCTACACCCTCGCCCAGTTGGCGCGTACCGCACGGTCCTCGGGACTCGGCCTGGATGAAGTAGCCAAGGCTCGGGAGTGGACCTCGAGCGACGAGAAGCACTCGCTGCTACTCAGGCTGCTGAAGGAGACCCTCGACGCGGAAGAGAGACCTGCCCAGTATCTGGTCGAGGAGGCTCGCGAGGCCGGGTGGACCGACGAGCAGATCCTCGAAGCGATAGCCGAGATGGCGATGGTCGAGTTCCAGAGCATGATCGCTTCGGCCGCCGCACTGCCGCTCGAGAGCTCGGACCCAGCAGTTCTCGCCTCGGCCGCTTAGGGCTGGAGGCGTCGAAGTCGAGAGACGGGCGCTACCCGACGATGCGGTAGCGCACCGTTGCCACGCCCTGATCGACGAAGCCGAGGCGCTTGGCGAGCTTGTAGCTGAGATCGAATGTGCGGCCCCCGATGTACGGCCCCCTGTCCTGAACCACACCGATCTCTTGAGATCCATTCCTCGAGAAGAGGATCTTGGTGCCGCACGGGAGCGACTTGTGGGCCACTACCGAGTGCTTCTGGGAGTTGAAGGTCTTTCCGCAGGCGGTCTGGAAGGTGCCCTTTCCGTAGAAGCTCGCAACGCCCTTCTTCATGGGCCAGTTGTTGCCCTCACCCGGAATTCCTATGCCCGCGCCGCTTGCCGCGAGTCCGAGCCCGGGAACCAGGAGCATGCTGGAGCAAACCATCGAGATGGCTCCGATTGCAGCGACTTTTTTCCGTATGGGGGTCTTCACTTTCTTTCTTTCGTTGCTTTCGGGGTTAGCTGTCGGGCTCGCGCTGAAAGTTCGCGCTAGGTGGCCGAGACCACCATTCGCCCCAATTCATTGGGTCCCCCGATCCCCGTACTTATACGGAGATTCAGCGGAAAGCAAGTAGATGCTAACACAATCTGTCGGCGACGAAACCATCTCGCGCTAAGCGTCTCCACAGCATTTCACGCCTGAGCCAGGCGTGACACCATTCAAGCTATCCATTTCGCATTCGTGAGCGAACCTTCTCCAGCCGCGCTTGAGGCCTAACCTGCCCTCATGGCGATTGGAGAGGCAAGAGGCGCGCTGGTTACCGGCGCGGCGCGGGGTATCGGAGCGGCTACCGCCCTCCGGCTCGCCGAGGCCGGTTATGAAGTCTGCGTTTCCGACCTCGATCAGGATGCCTGTCAGATCGTGGCCGAGCGCATCGGCATGGGGGCCTGGGCACGCCAGCTCGATGTAACCGACCCGGAAGAGTGCAGACGGGCAGCCGCAGAGGTAGCGAAGAGGAGCGGCGGTCTAGCTCTCTGGGTGAACAACGCCGGAATCCTCCACAGCGGCAAGGCGCAGGATCAGAAACCCGACCTCTACCGCAGCATGCTCGAGGTCAACACCATGGGGACCGTAAACGGGACACTGGCCGCCCTCGCTCCGATGCGGGAGGCTGGCAGCGGTCACGTGATCAACGTGGTCTCGCTGGCAGGACTGGTCGCGGCGCCCGGAGAGGTCGGCTACGGAGCAAGCAAACACGCAGCGATCGCATTCTCGATCGGACTCCTCTACGACCTACGGAGATCGGGCATTAGCGAGATCGATATCTCCGTGATCTGCCCAGATGGCGTCTGGTCACCGATGATCGCCGACAAGGTGAACGACCGCGACACGGCAGCCAGCTTCAGCGGTTCGATCCTGATGCCTGAGGATGTCGCGCGACGGATCGCAGCTGTGGCGAAGAGACCCAAGGTGGTAACGGCCATCCCGCGTTGGCGCGGGGCCATGCTGCGGCTCTTCGATGCCTTTCCGGGCCTCGGCCTACGGCTTCTGCCTGCACTACTGCGGGACGCCGAACGCAAGCAGCGGAAGTTGGCCGAGCGGGTGGCAGACGGCAAGTTCCCACCCGCCTGACCCTGACCCGGGCAGTTCCAGCGAACTACGACGAACCAGAAAGGGCCGCCCTTGCGGGCGGCTCGGAACTAGAAAGGGCCGCCCTTGCGGGCGGCCCTTTCCGTAGCGAACCTGTAAGCCGGATCTTGTCTTGGACGACCATCCATCTCGCCGGATCTCTCTCGAGAGACGACGGGCGCGCATTCTCTGCACGCCTGCGACCTACCTGGACCTCGTCGGGTAAAGAGTCGACGGTCCTGTTTGGCCTTGCACCGGGCGGGGTTTACCGTGCGCGCTCCGTCACCGAAACGCCGGTGCGCTCTTACCGCACCTTTTCAACCTTGCCTGTGCGCGACTCACGTGTGGCCGCGCCATCGGCGGTGTGTTTTCTGTGGCACTTTCCCGCGGGTTTCCCCGGGTGGGTGTTACCCACCGCCCTTACCCTGTGGTGTCCGGACTTTCCTCGAAGGCATCACCTCCGCAGCCGTCTGGCTCGCGTCGGACCAGTCTAAGCGAGTGCACGGGCCAGGAGGGGAAAACCCGTGCGACAGAGTCAGGCCACGATGCTCGAACCGCAGCTCGAACACCCATCGAACAGGCTCTCGCTGATGGCTCCGCAGACCGGGCAGTCGGCCCGACCACGGGCGTCGAGGTCTTCCCACACGCCGAGGATCATCCCCTCGAGCGTCAACCTCGACGGCCCGCAGTCAGCGACCGCCTCAAGACTGGCCTCGAGCAGGTCCTCCCCCTGCCCGGGCCCCTTCAGCGCGAGGGCGGCCGCGGTCACGACACCCTCCTGAAGACTCCGACGACACTTCCGACGATGCTCACCTGGTTGGAGACGATCGCTTCGAGCTCGTCGTTTTCGGGCTCGAGGCGGACGTGGTCGTCCTGTTTGAAGAATCGCTTGACCGTTGCATCTGACTCGTCGCCGACGAGGGCGACCACGATCTCGCCGTCCCGAGCCAGTTGCGCTGGCCGCACGACCACGTAATCGCCGTCCATGATCCCGACTTTCTTCATCGAATCTCCTCGGACCCTGAGGATGAAGTCGCCGGTCTCTCCTCCGATGACCTGAGGGACCTGGAGGTAGTCTTCGATGTTCTCCTCGGCCACGATCGGAGCGCCTGCCGCCACGTGCCCGACCAGAGGAAGACCCTGATCTGGGGACACTGCCTGCTTGGCTTTCTCGACCAGGACTTCGATCGCTCGGGGCTTGGTCGGATCGCGCCTGAGCAACCCGAGATCCTCGAGGTTCGCAAGGTGCGAGTGGACGGTCGATGAGGAATGGAGGCCTACGGCCTTTCCGATCTCCCGGACCGTGGGTGGGTAGCCGTTGGTCGAGAGGTACTTGCCGATGAAGTCGAATATCTCTCGCTGGCGTTTTGTGAGGTCTCCCAAGATGTCCATAGCTTTCGTGTCCTTCCGTTGGTTTCGTTCGATTGCTACGAACACATGTTCGCCGATCGAACAGACGTTCCTTCCTCGATGCGGACAATTCGTGATCGAACCTTCTTCGGTGACCCTGCCAAGGCGGCTGCAGGGCTAGAATCATCCTTCCTCTGGCGGCTGTGGCGGAATTGGTAGACGCGCAAGCTTGAGGGGCTTGTGTCCGAAAGGACGTGGAGGTTCGACTCCTCTCAGCCGCACCTCTCTACTCATCGCGACGCTGGATGCTGGCGCATCTCAGCTCGGCGTCATCCTCGCAGCTTGGTCGGGCTAGAGCTCAAGGAGGATGATCGCGTTCAGCGCCCACAGCAACGAAAACACGACCGTCCAACGAGTCAAGTTGCGCTCGACGAGCGACCCGCCGCCGAAGGCACCGCCACCCCCGATGCCGAAGGCACCGGAGAGGCCCGCGTCCTTGCCTGAGTGCAGGAGGACCAAGAAGATCACGATGACCGAGAGGACCACCTGCAGGATTCCCAAGACGACCGTCATTGAGCCGGAAGTCTAGCCGCTCTTGGCACTCAGGCCCAATTGGGACCTGACCCGGTCGATCTCCTTCAAGACCTCTGCTGCCTCTCTCCGGAGCTCGCCGTCGAGGCGCTCGAAATCAGCATCGTCGAGCTTCCCTGCGGCACGATCCCCCTCGGCATCACGAATCTCCCGATATCTGGCCGCCTTGCGGGCCTCCAGCTCAGCCAACTCCGCTCGGAGTTCCTCTCTATCGAACGCGGCCTTTGCCGCAGCCGGATCCTCCTGCTCCCTGCGGAGGGGTATCGTCACCAGCGCAACCAGGCAGACCAGCAGGATCGCTGCAATCGCGTAAGTCATACCGGCTCTACGACCTGCCGCCGGGATTTGCGGTCGAACCGCTCGCCTCCCTGGCGGCCTTTGCGGCCTTTGCCACCTCGGCCCGCTGCCTCGACGAACTGGTCGGCCAGACCGCGAACAGCGCCCCACCCATCACGAAGATTCCACCGATCCAGACCCAGATCACGAGGGGATCCCAGATAACCCGGAAGGTCGCGGCCGGTGGATCGGCCGCGTACGCATCCGCGATTGCGACGATTGCGATCCCCTGAGCGACGGGGCCAGCATCGGCAAGAGCCTTGTTGCCCGCCTCGACGTCTTCCTCGATCGGCGCGAGATCGGGCTGAAACGCGGTCCAGAGATCTCCGGTACCCGAGGTGCGCAGTCCGACCTCACTCGTGGCCTCGCCCTCGAAGTACCGCCCGATCGGACCCGCCGACGGATCTTGGGTCGGGTAGTACTGGCGTGCAGGTGTCAGGGTGCCGATCCGCTCGCCGTCTTTCGAAACGGCGAGACGGGCGTTGAACGCGATCCGCTCGTTGTTGGGGTCTACGACGAGCTTCTCGTAAGAGAGGGTGTAGTCGTCGACCTTGCCGGACTGGCCTGGTGCCAAGCGCAGATCCTCCTTGGTCTGGAAACTGGACGAGGCGGTGACGGCGATCAACAGCACCACTATTCCGAAGTGGGCGGTGTATCCGCCATATCTCCGCCGGTTGCGCGCCATCGCGCTGCCGAGCGCCACCGGCATTGACTCGCCCGTGAGCGCCCTCCGCGTAATCGCCGCGCGGGCGAACTCTTGTGCGAGTGCAACGAAGGTGAACGCCGCGAACCCGAAAAGGAACAGCGCCCACGGGCTCGAGGAAACATCGGTGAAGATCGCGAGTGAGATCACGGTCAGGGACGACAGCGCAACGGGCCAGGCCAGGACCCTCAACGCGGCCGAGCCGCTCAGCTGACCCCAGGCGAACAGAGGGCCAATTCCGGTGAAGAGAACCAGCAGCACTCCGAGCGGGGCCACGTAATCGGCGAACCAGGGCGCGGCCAGAGAGGAACTGACTCCCGTCACAGCCTCGGAGATCAAGGGGAAGAACGTCCCCCAGAAGATCACCGCGGTGAGCCCGACCAGCAGCAGGTTGTTGATCAGGAAGATCGCCTCACGTGACAGTGGAGAACTGATGCGCCTCTCCGGTTGCAGGTCTTTGCGTCGTGACCAGATAAGCAGCGTCGATCCGAGGGAGGTGATCCCTATCAGCACCAGCAGAGGTCCGCCGACCGTCGAGGCGCCAAACGCGTGGATCGACTGCAGCACGCCTGAGCGGACCAGGAAGGTGCCGATCAGGCAGAAGACGAAGGTCGCGGTAATCAACCCCGTGTTCCAGATCTTCAGCATCCCACGGCGCTCCTGGACCTGGATTCCGTGCAGGAAGGCAGTCCCCAACAGCCACGGCATCAGCGCTGCGTTCTCCACCGGATCCCATCCCCAGTATCCACCCCAGCCCAACTCCTCGTATGACCATCGGGCGCCCAGCAACAAGCCGATCCCGAGGAATATCCAGGCCACCAGAGCGAAGCGTCTTGTCGACCGGATCCAGGTGGTGTCGAGCCTCCGGGTGATCAGGGCACCGATCGCGAAGGCGAAGGGAATCGAGAACAGCACGTAGCCCGAGTAGATCATCGGGGGGTGCATCGCCATATAGGGGTTGCGGAGAAGCGGGGTCAATCCTGCACCCTCGACCGGCACCGGATCGAGCCGGACGAACGGCGAGACCGAGAACAGCATCAAACCGCAGAAGAATGCAGCCAGCACCATCAACACCGCGGTGGCCCACGGTGCCACCTGACGCTGTGAGTCACGTGTCAGGTAGAGGACCGCAGACGAGCCGATAGAAAGCACGAACGCCCAGAGCAACAGCGAGCCCTCTTGGCTCGACCACATGGCAGTCATCTTGTAGAAGATCGGCGTAGTCGTGGAGGAATGCTCGGCCACAGTCTGGAATGCGAAATCGTTGCTCAGGAATGCGACCTCCAGAACCAGGAAGCAGATCACCATCAGCCCCATGAACCCGTAGACCGCAAGACGCGACGAGTCGACCCATCGTCGCTCTCTGCGGACGGCACCGTAGATGGCTGCCCCGATCGCATAGAGCGTGGTCAGGAAACCAACGGCGAGCGCCGCGGTGCCGAGGGAGGTCATCTACCCGGGGTCCCCAGTGGCCCCGGCAGCTGCCAGGGACGGATCAAGACTTCTCCTCTGCGGTGAACTTCGAGGGACACTTGGTGACCAGACTGTCCCTTTCGGCGACGAATACCCCTCCTTGGAGGGATCCGGCGACGATCACCTCGCGACCCTCGCGGAAGGCATCAGGGATAGTCCCCGAATAGCTGACCGGAAGGTTCTCACTGCCCTCTCGGTCCCTGATTCGGAAACGCAGGTCCTCTCCCCTGCGGACCACGGTGTCGTTCACGACCTTCCCGGTCAGCTCGTAAGTGCTTCCCGAAGTGGAGCCGATGATCTCGGAGGGTTCGCGGGCCTCGGTCGAGGCGCTGAACGAGGTGTAGACGAGTCCGGCAGCCAGCAAGACGGCCACCGAGAGCGAAACTACGAGGCGGATCTTTCTCTTTCGCGAGGGGTCCATGTCCTGAACTGGATTATCGCAACCTCGCCTCCTCTACTGCACCTCAGGCAGGGCTCAGGGTCGGTTTTCGGGTCCTGAAGAGCGATAGATGGCAAACTTGACCCATCGACTCGGAACAGAAAACCCTCTTGATCACTGGCGCGTCATCGGGCATTGGAGCGGAGACCGCACGCCGCGCAGTGGCCGAAGGATGGCGTGTCGTACTCGGTGCCCGACGCGAAGACAGACTGGAGCAACTCGCCGGCGATCTCGGCGGAGAGGAGAAGGCGATCGCCCGCCGCTGCGACGTGACCGACTGGGACGACCAGCAGGCGCTGGTGGCTGCCGGGATCGGTGCCTTCGGTCGAATCGACGCGGTTTTCGCCAATGCCGGCTTCGGCGCCAAGAGGGGATTCCTCGAGGAGTCCATAGAGCACTGGCGCGAGATGGTCTTGACCAACGTCTACGGGGCCGCCCTGACCATCCGTGCGTCCCTGCCGACGCTGCTCGAGCAGGACTCCGGGCACTTCCTGATTACCGGCTCGGTGGCTGGAAGAGTTGCGCTGCCAGGATCTCTCTACTCATCGACCAAGTGGGCGGTCTCCGGAATGGGAGAGTCACTGCGGTCGGAGTTGCGGCAGATGCACCAGAACAGCTCGATCAGGGTGACCCTGATAGAGCCCGGAATGGTCGACACGGAGTTCTTCGACAACAGGCCCAGTAACGCTTTGAGCGATACGGACATCGCAAACGCGTGCCTCTACGCTCTCAGCCAGCCCGAGGGAGTGGACGTGAACGAGATACTGGTCCGTCCCTCGCATCAACCGATCTAAGCGGACGACGGGACTCGAACCCGCTACCTCGAGCTTGGGAAGCTCGCGCTCTACCAGGTGAGCTACGTCCGCAGGTGCTGGAAGGAAAGTCTAGGCACTGACGAGAGGTGGCAGGAACTCCCGGCCCACTAGCCTTTGAAACCGTGAGCGCCAAGGGATTCACAGCGACACTCTCCGTCCTCGCACTGATCGGTCTGCTGGGATTCGGCCTCCTGACCAAGGGCGGGGCGAATCTTGCCATCGGCGACCCGGCTCCCGACAAGACTCTCCCCTACCTCGACGGCTCAGGCGAAGGCAGGATTTCCGACTACCGAGGCCAATGGGTACTGGTCAACTTCTGGGCCTCCTGGTGTGAGCCCTGCAGAGAAGAAGCGCCTGAACTGGAGGACTTCTATCGCGCAAATCGTGGAGACGAATTCACCGTGTTGGGAATCAACCTGGATGATGCTTCGCCCGACGCAGAGGCATTCGTCGAAGAGTTCGGTCTCACCTACCCGCAATTGCGCGACGGGGACGGCAGGGAGAGGCGCGACGCATTTGGCATGACGGGGTTCCCCGAGTCATTCCTGGTCGACCCCGAGGGGAAGATCGCACTGATTCGTCGCGGTCCCGTGACCGCTGACTACCTGAACCGCTATATCGAGCCGATCATCAGCGGAGAGGCTGTCGAGTGAGAGCACACCTTCGAACCCTGGCAGCTGCCTTGGCGTCCTTCGCCTTGATCGCCGTCGCAACGGCACCTATCGCGGCAGCTGAGCAGGCTTCGCTGCCCGACATCGAAGACGAAGTGATGTGCCCGATCTGCGGAACCATTCTCGAAGCCTCCAACTCTCCGCAGGCGGAGCGCGAGAGGGAATTCATTCGTGCTCAGATCGCTGAGGGGAAGAGCAAGGAAGAGATCCAGGATGCTCTGGTTGTCGAGTACGGGCCCGATGTCCTCGCAGTTCCTGACACGAAGGGATTCGATCTCGTGGCCTGGGTCGTGCCCATCCTGGGACTCTTGGTTGCAGTCGGACTGCTCGGTGCTGCGCTTTGGAGGATCAGGCGCAAACCCGTCGACGAGACGGAGACGGTCGGCCGGGTAGGCAAAGAGGAAAACGAGCGAATCGATCGAGAGATCGGGAACTCCGACCTCTGAGAACCTGCAGGCCTATCCGCGCTTGCGCTTGATCGCCCACGAGTAAGTGGCGATTGGACCCGTCAGCGAGCTGGCAATCGCGCGCACTCGGAACACATGCTGCCCGAAAGGGATCGGCTTGTAGCTCTTCGGCGATGTGCAGGAGGCCCAGGCCCTGCCATCGAGCCGGCACTGGAAGCTCGAATTGGTGGTATCGGAAACGAACCTGAAAGTGGCCGAGTTCGTGTTGACCGCCTTGCGCGGTTTGGAGGTGATGCTCACCACAGGCGGCACCGGGTCGATACCTTCTCCAGAGAGGGAGACCTTCTCGTCTCCGTATGGACTGTTGCTGGCCGGAATCGTCATCTCAGCCACCGTCGCCCCGGTGGTCGACGGTCCGAAGGCCACCGAGATCGCACAGGTGCCGCCCGGCGCAACCGCCGCTTGCGAGCAGGTATCGGTGACGATCTCGAAGTCCCCAGCTCCGTCGCCACCGAGGAGCGGAGCACCGACCACGAGTGGCTCCAGCCCGGAATTGGTCACGATCACAACCTGGGGAGTGCTGGGCGGATCGTCGACATCCCTCTTCCCGAACCCGATGCTGAAGCGATTCAGGGACATGTCCGGCGTGGGTTCAGCCAACGCGACGCCGATCGGGTCAGCCAACCCCGTGACGAACCCGCCTTCAGGCGTACTCGAGCCGCCCATCGGGGCCCGCCCGATCACATCGTTGGCATAGTCGGCCCAGTAGATGTAGCTGCCATCGACCGCAATGCCGGTAGGAGCAGGCGCAACCGGAGCCGCTATGCCGGTGCTCAGATTCGAGACGTGATCCGTCACTTCCGTGCCATCCGACTTGGTGACGCGCCCGATCTGCGCGGCGGCGCGGTCGGTGAAGTAGACGTAGTTTGCATCCGAGGCCAAGCCTTCAATCTGCGAACCCGACAGGGTGGCCCAGAGCCCAGCGTTCGATCCGGTCGTGTCTGCGCGCCAGATCTCCTCTCCGCGCGACCAGTAGATCCCGCTCGAATCCGCCACGATGGCAGATGCGTAACTCCCGATAGCCGTGATGAAAGCTCCGTTATGAGCCTCCGTGACCAGATCGACGTGACCGATCGCCTCGCTGGCTCGATTCACCCAGTAGAGGTTCCGGCCATAGGTCGCGACGGCACGGCGGTCCTGCGCGGCGGTACCGAACACCTTCCAGGCTCCTTCGGTTTCGGTGCCGTCCAATCGCGCGCGCCCGATCCGGGTGGTACCCGTTGCGTAAGGCATCTCGGTCCCCCAGTAGACGTAATTGGAACCCCCCGCCATCAAGCCCGCAGTGCCGCCCGCGCCGGTGGCGAATTCCTGATCTACACCCTCGCCGTTGCTCAGGGCGCGACCGACATCCAACGCACCAGGAATTTGTGAGCCGGTTGAGACCGCGTCCTGAGTCCAGAACAGGAACTTCCCGTCCCATCCGGGATCGGTTACTGCCACTCCGAATGGATCATTGGCACCGGTGACGAAACCCGCCTCCGGTGCGTTGGAGCCCCCGATCGGAGCACGCCCGATCACGTCGTTTGCCGGGTCGGCCCAGTAGATGTAGTTCGAGTCGATCTCGAGTCCGTACGGGGTCGGTGTGGCCGGGGAGCTCAGACCGGCATCGAGGTTGGTGACGAAGTTCGCCTCTACCGTGCCGTCCGACTTGGCGATGCGCCCGATTCGCGCGTTGGTGCGGTCGACGTAGTAGACGTAGTTGGTATCGACTGCGACTCCCTCGATCGCGGTCACTCCCGAAGGAGAAACCCAGACAGCGACGTTCGACTGGTTGGTGGTGCCCTTGGCGGCCTGGAAGATGGCTCCGCCCTTGGACCAGTAGAGATTCGTGTCGTCATGGGCGACATCGGTCGGTGCATCGGATTGGACAGTCGACCAGGTCGCGATGTTCGCACGGCCAGTCGCAACGTTCGAAAGAGCCACGCGCTGGACCTTCGGCCCGGTACTGCCGGTGCCGCTAGCGTTCTGATCGGTCCAGTAGACGTAAGTTTCATCGACCGACACACCGGGCTTGGGAGTCTGGGTGCTGAACCCCATGAAGGACCCGTTCACCGAACCGCCTGTAAGGTCGGCCCTGCCTATCGCCGCATTGATTCCACTCACGGTCGTGCCCCAGTAGACGTAACCCCCTGCGACGTCCATGAACTGAGGGGTTCCGGTCAGACCGCTCGCGAAAGTCTGTGACACACCGGATCCGTCGTGATTCGCTCTCCCGATGCTCGGTGCACCGCCCGAATTCGTGTTGGACCAGAAGACGTAAGCCGATGCCGAGGCCGGGATGGCGAGGAGGCTTGCCGAAACGACCAGACTGGCTATCAGTGTCTTGCGTGGGAGTCTCATGTTCGAGGTTCTTTTCACTCGGATTATTCGCGTTCCTGCCGGAGCGGCCTGCGGATATTACCCGTCATAACCCGGCGAAGAGCCAGAGTTGCGGCTCGTCGCTGTGCACTGAATCGCTACATCCGCTCCGGAGCGGAGATACCGAGCAGCCCTAGTGTTGCTGCCAGTGTCTGGCGGGTGACCTGGCAGAGGGCGAGGCGACTCGCCTCCACGCCGTCGCCTTCGGCACCAACTACCTGACAGTCGCGGTAGAACGCGTGGAAGTCAGCGGCCGTCGCCATCGCGTAAGCGCAGATGCGGTGTGGTGCTCGGCGCTCGGCAGCCTCCAGGACCTCTGCGGGTAGCTCGGCGATGCGCTTGATCAACTGACGCTCTGAGGGATCGACCGCGCCCTCGAACCCACCGGCATCGGGGGCGGCAGCCCCCTCTTCGACGGCCTTGCGCAGAATGCTCGAGATGCGCGCGTGGGCGTATTGGACGTAGTAGACCGGATTGTCGGATGAGGTCTGGCGAGCGAGATCGAGATCGAGATCGACCGTGGTGTCGTTGCTCCGCTGGAGCATGAAGAAGCGGGTCGCGTCCGGACCGATGTCCTCGATCAGAGACTCCAGCGTGACGAACTCACCTTTGCGCTTCGACATCTGGGCCTTCTCACCGCCCTCGACCACGTTGACCAACTGCATGATCGAGATCTCCAGTCGATCGGCACCGAAGCCGAGAGCCTCGACACTAGCTTTGATCCTGCTCATGTAGCCGTGATGGTCGGCGCCGAGCACGTCGAAGAGCGTCGCTTCCGGATAGCGCTCGAGCTTGTCACGGTGGTAGGCGACGTCTCCCAGGAAGTAGGTGGGCTCACCCCCTGACCGCAACAGGACCCGGTCCTTGTCGTCACCGAACTCGGTGCTCCGGAGCCAAGTCGCGCCCTCTTTCTCGTAGATGTGGTCGTGCGCGGACAGGTCATCGAGTGCTCGTTGCAGGGAGCCGGCATCGTGCAGGGCTCGCTCCGAGGACCAGTGATCGAACTCGACACCGAGGTCGGCCAGCGTCTCCCTGATTCCCTCGACGATGATCGCCTCACCGGCGAGCGAAAGAGCCTGCGGGTCGTCCGGAGCGAGGCCTTCGGCCGCGAGGCGCTCGGCGATCTCGACCACGTAGTCACCCTCGTATCCGTCCTCGGGCACGCCCTCGCCCTTCATCCGAGCAGCGATCGAGAGACCGAAGCGTTCCATCTGGGCGCCCATGTCGTTCATGTAGTACTCGCGGATGGCCCGGGTACCGGTGAACTCCAGCAGTCGAGCGACCGAATCTCCGTACGAGGCGTGGCGCCCCGCTGCAGCGGTCAGCGGTCCGGTGGGGTTGGCCGAGACGAACTCGATCAACAGCGTCCCGCCAACACCCTGCGGCGGGCGACCGAGATCGTCACCTGCTGCCGCAAGCTCGGCAGACGTTCCTCGGTACCAGATGTCGGACATGAACAAGTTGAGGAAGCCGGGACCGGCGATCTCGATCCTCTCGACCCGATCGCTCAAGGTCTCGCTCAGCTTCGATTCGAGGTCCTCGGCTATCTCACGGGGGCTGCGCTCGAGCACCGGGGCAAGCAGCATCGCGGCATTGGTCGAGTAGTCACCGAACTCGACCTTGGGCGGACGCTCGAGGCTCGGAACACCGCCTCCCTCAAGAGAGCCTCCGCGGAGATCCTCCACGCAGGAGATCACTGCCGCGCGCAGCTCGGTTACCGGATCGACGGGACCGCTCACTGGGTCGATTATGGAGAGGCTCGACGACGCGAGAATTCAAGAGGGGTTCGATCAGTAGTGATACGACTCGCCGGCGAGGATCTTGGTGGCCCGGAAGAGTTGTTCGAGAAGCACCGCGCGAGCCAACTGGTGGGCCATGGTCTGCGGACCGAGCGAGATGCGTTGATCGGCCCGGTCCAGGGAATCGGTCGAGAGTCCGTGAGGGCCTCCGATCAGAAAGCAGAGGTCGACTGCGGCCAACTTCCGCGAGTCGAGCCAGTCGGCCCACC
>JAUMFR010000058.1:0-2902 GCA_032119755.1 Solirubrobacterales bacterium
GCGAGTGCAAGGAGTAGGCCGCAGAACGCCGCCGCGAGGCCTGCCGCAGTCGAGGCAGGCGAGCGCATCACGGGCCGCAGGATGAGCATCAAACCGATACCGAAGAGCACCAAGGGCGCCAGCACCGCGGCGGCCCCGAAGAGGAACTCGAGCACCGTATCCGCCCCATTGCCAACGGTCCCCCCGTCTCGTTCGAGGTAGACCACGTAGCCGAGATAGATTGCGATGCCGAGACAAGCGAGACCGGCAAGATCCGCTTTGCGCTGCCGCTTTTCAGCTGCCGCCGCTATACGGCCGCGCGCCGGCTGTTTCTTCCCACCCGCACGCTTCGGGCTGGGCCGTTTCGCGCCTGCTCCACGCTTGGCGGCAGGCGCCGTGGAGGCCCGCTTACCCGCGCCTGGGCGCGCCTGACGCCCCCCTTGCCTGGGGGGTTTACGTGTGAGCAGGTTTGCCAGCATTCCTCACGGTTTCGGCGTCTCTTGTCGGTTCCCTGCGCCTAAAGGTTCGGTCAAGAAAGACGTGCCGAAGCCGGAGTCGGGACTACCCTTCCCCCACGTGTCCGATCTTGAAGCAAGCGCGAGAATCCTCGTGGTCGAAGACGACGAGGCAATCGCAGACGTCGTTCGCAGGTCTCTCCGCGTCGAGGGGCATGAGGTGCGCTCGGCCGGGGACGGGGTCGAGGCGCTGTCGCTGGCCGAAGAGTTCTCTCCGGATCTGATCGTGCTCGATCTCGGCCTTCCGAGGCTCGATGGAACCGAGGTCCTGAAGCGCGTCAGAGCCGAGAGCGACGTGCCGATCCTCGTCCTCACCGCCAGGGTCGACGTCACCGACCGAGTCGAAGGGCTCGACTCGGGAGCCGACGACTATCTGCCGAAGCCATTCGAGAGAGACGAGTTGACGGCACGAGTCCGCGCGCTGTTGCGCAGGAGGCCTCCTCGGGGGCAGGCGAAGCTGGTCGTAGGTGACCTGACCTGCAACCCGGACACACGCGAGGTCTTCCGGGGAAGCAGAGAGGTCGAGTTGACAAACCGGGAGTTCGAGCTCTTGGAATACCTCTTGAAGAATCAGAGACTGGTGGTATCCCGTCAGCAACTGCTGGAGGACGTCTGGGGATACGACCCCTTGGATGAGACCAACACGGTCGACGTCTTCATCTCGAATTTGAGGCGAAAACTCGAGGCCGGCGGCGAGGACCGGATCCTCTTCACCAAGCGCGGCGCAGGCTACGTGATCAAGGGTTCCTGATGTTCCCGATCCGTTCGACCTTGCGTTGGCGCATCGCGGGGCTCTGCGCCGGGTTGACCATGCTGATCTTGATCGCATTCGCCGCCGTTCTGGGAACCCTCCTGACCAACCGGATAGAGGACGACCAGGCAGTCGAACTGCAGCGGCAAGCCCGCGATTTGGCGCTGGCTGTCCGACCCGACGGTCTCGAGCTGGAGCGGCCCCTACTCCCCGCCGATGCCGTTTACCGAATCCTCGACCCCTTCGGTGTCACCAAGAAAGTCAATTCTCCTCTGGCACACGCCTTCGGTTCCCCCGGCGACGAGATCACCGAGGCCCGAGGAATCCTCGTGGCAACCGCCTCGATCGACCGAGGGGGCGAGAAGATCGGGTTCGTCCAGTTCGGTAGACCCGATGACGCGATGGACGCCACCATCAGCCGGGTATGGCTCTTCCTCGGCCTCTGCGTGATCGGGGGCACGGCGCTGGCGCTCCTCGCCGGCCTGACAGTGGCTGGTCAGGCGATGAGACCGCTCACCTCACTCACGGAACTGGCCCGCAAGGTTGCACGGTCGGGAGATCCCTCCGATCGTGCGCCCGTCCTGACCTCGGACGATGAGGTGGGTGAACTGGCAAGGACGTTCGAGGGAATGCTGGATTCGATCGAGGCGTCCGAGGCCCAACGGGAAGACGCCTTCCGTCGACAGAGGGAGTTCATCGCCGATGCTTCACACGAACTGAGAACCCCCCTCACCTCGATCCAACTCAACCTCGAGATGCTGCGGGATGGACACGATGAGGAAGGAGTTGCGGTCTCTTCGGCGCTCGACTCGACTCGACGGATGAACCTACTGGTTTCCGACCTCCTGCTCTTGGCACGCACGGACTCCAGCGCCCCGCACTCGTTTGCACCGGTGGACCTCTCCGAGATCGCTCGCGTTGCAATCAGAGAGGTGGAACCGATCGCCGCGGATCATGTGCTCGTGGCCGCGTTGACTGACTGCCCAAGGGTCGAGGGGGATCAGAACTCTCTCCAGCGAGCTGCCCGCAATTTGGTCGAGAACGCCGTGCGACACACTCCCCCGGGAACGAAGGTGACGATCAGTACCGAGCGCTCACGAGATTCGATCAAGTTGGTGGTGTCAGACGATGGACCTGGTTTGCCGCAAGGTCAAGAGGAGAAGGTGTTCGAGCGGTTCGCACGTGCCGACGGGTCTGCTGATACCACGCGAAGCGAGGGAACGGGACTCGGCCTCGCGATCGTGAGGGCCGTGGCCGAAGCGCATGGTGGAAGCGCAGTCGCCCGGAGAGGAGCTGAGGGTGGCGCAGAGTTCGAGATCGTCATCCCGGCACCCTGAGCCGGTGACCGAGATCTCGGGCCTCAGACCTCGACGACGACGGGGAGCACCAGAGGGCGTCGCTTCATGCGCTTCCACGTGTGCTCCGCGACATCCTCGTGCAGATCCTGCTGGATCATCGAGATCTCACCAATCTCGTCCTCGGCTGCCTCGAAGAGCGTATCCGCCACCACCTCCTTGAGTTCGGCGACCAAGGATGATCCCCGACCATCGTCCCCCTCAGGGACACCGCGCAGGATGACCTCCGGATCAGCAACCTGAGACCCGTCATCGGCAGAAATAGTTGCTACCACGATTATCAGGCCGTCGCCGGAAAGCTT
>JAUMFR010000059.1:0-383 GCA_032119755.1 Solirubrobacterales bacterium
GAGACCCGTCCCGAGGTGATCATCCACTACGGGCAGCAGTCCTCTGCTCCTTATTCGATGATCAGCCGGGACACCGCCGTGGAGACCCAGTACGCCAACGTGATCGGGACCCTCAACCTCCTCTTCGCGATGCGCGACCACGTGCCAGATGCCCATCTGGTCAAGCTCGGAACGATGGGTGAATACGGGCAGCCGAATATCGACATCGAAGAGGGCTACATCGAGATAGAGCACAATGGCAGGAAAGACACCTTGCCCTTCCCCAAGTTGCCGGGCTCTCTCTATCACCTCTCGAAGGTCCACGATTCACACAACATCCACTTCGCCTGCAGGATCTGGGGCCTGCGGAGCACCGACCTCAACCAGGGAGTTGTCTACGGGAT
>JAUMFR010000059.1:393-1621 GCA_032119755.1 Solirubrobacterales bacterium
CGAAACCGAGGAAAGCGCACGCGACGATCGCCTCAACACCCGCTTCGACTACGACCAGTACTTCGGCACCGTCCTGAACCGGTTCTGCGTTCAGGCGGTCATCGGCAAACCCCTAACCGTCTACGGAGCCGGCACTCAGGTTCGCGGCTTCCTGAACATCCGTGACACCCTGGCCTGCGTCGAGCTGGCGGCAGAGAATCCGGCCGATCCCGGGGAGTTCAGGGTCTTCAATCAGTTCACCGAGCAGTTCTCCATCCTGGACCTCGCGGAACTGGTCAAGAAGGCCGGGGAGCACAAGGGGTACGAGGTCTCGATCGACCACCTCGAGAACCCCCGAGTAGAACTCGAGGAGCACTACTACAACGCCAAGCACACCAAGCTGCTGGATCTGGGACTCGAGCCCCATCCGCTTGGCGAAGAGCTCGTCGAGTCCGTACTCGACGCAATCGAGGCAAACAAGGAGCGGGTGATCGACGAAGCGATCGATCCGAAGACCCTTTGGAAGCCTCTGCCTGAGCCTCAGCCCGCCAAGTAGTAATCCCCCATCGGGCTGGGCGGGAGATGACGCATTCGCGGGATTTTCCCTGCGAAATCCTTCGGTGCCTCTGTCCACGCGGCTCGGGCGGCTACCATCTCATCAATGAGAGCTGCGGACGCGATGATGGAAGCCCTCAAGGTCGAGGGCGTCGAGTACATATTCGGGATTCCCGGGGGAGCCAACCTGCCGGTCTACGACGCTGTCCATGGAGCTGACTTCACGCACATCCATGCTCGACATGAGCAGGGAGCAGGTCATATGGCCGAGGGCTACGCCAAGGCGTCCGGCAGGGTGGGGGTCACCTTCGCTACCTCTGGCCCAGGCGCGACCAATCTCGTCACCCCGATTGCGGATGCCCAGATGGATTCCGTCCCCACCGTCTTCATCACGGGCCAGGTCCGGACGGATCTGATCGGCACCGACGGCTTCCAAGAGGCCGACATCACGGGGATCACCTACCCGATCGTGAAGCACTCGCTGATGGTCACAGAGGCCTCCCAGATTCCAGAGTACGTCCACGAGGCTTTCCAGATCGCGTCCACGGGGCGCCCTGGGCCCGTCTTGATCGACGTCCCTCAGGATCTCGGACGTGCGGAGATCGACTACGAGCCGAATACCAAGCCCGTCGAACTCGCCGGCTACAAGCCCTCCGTCGAGGGCAACATCAACCAGATCAAGATCGCGGCCAAG
>JAUMFR010000060.1:0-1584 GCA_032119755.1 Solirubrobacterales bacterium
CTCCGCCGACCACCCAGACTCCGCTCGTCGCTCGCTAGAAGCAGGAGCGCTCGCTTATCTGAGCAAGACAGACGCTCCCGAGGACCTGGCCGAGGCGATCAGGGCAGCCGCGGCCGGAGATGCTTACCGCCAATCGTCGTTGCTGCAGTTGCTGAAACTCGATCCCGAGATAACACTCGAAGAGGGAATCAGCGAGCGCGAGCAAGATGTGCTGCGTCTGCTCGCGCTCGGTCACACCAACCGGGAGATAGCCCGCACCCTCTACCTCAGCGTGCGAACTGTCGAGAGTCACAGGGCGAGTCTGCTGAGGAAACTCGGGGCCTCGTCCAGAGCGGATCTGGTGGCGTTCTCCTTGCGAAGCGGCCTGCTGGAAGGCGCGCTCTGATGGATGTGCTGATCCTCTTCCTGGCGGCTACCGCGACCGCCCTGGCCTGCGGCCTGGGTGCAATCCCGGTCTTCTTCCTCGGCGATCGGGCAATCGCCCTGCGCCCGTACCTCTGGGGATTGGCGGTCGGAGTGATGACGGTCGCGGCTATCTGGGGGCTGCTGATACCTGCATTCGACGAAGGGACACCGCTGGAACTGGGGATCGGTCTGGCCATCGGACTGATCTTCCTCTGGATCGCACGACGGGTTCTGGACAACCACCACCACGACGAGACCTCGCGGTTCCGACTCGGCAAGGGTCGGGCTGCCACGCTCACCTTCGCCGTCCTGTTGGTGCACAGCCTCCCTGAGGGATTCGCCATCGGTACCGCCTACGCGTCGACGACGGCCGGGCTGGGAGTGTTCGTGATCTTGGCGATCGCGATTCAGAACATCCCGGAGGGAACGAGTGTGGCGATCCCAATGGCCGAGGAGGGGTACAGCCGCTCTGCGCTGTTCTGGGGCGCGGTGCTGACCAGTATCCCCCAGCCGATTGGAGCCCTGATCGCCTACGGGTTGGTCGACTGGATCGAGCCGTTGCTGCCGATCTCGTTCGCCTTCGCAGCCGGCGCGATGCTCGCCCTGGTGGCGACCGAGATGGTCCCTGCCTCGCTCGAGGACAAGCGACCCTGGGCAGCAATCACAGGTACGGCAATCGGGGCCGCAATCATGCTGGCCTTGAGCCTCGTATTCGGAATCTGAGGCTCAGGTCTCCTGATAAAGCGGACCGTCCCCGCCTTCGGGGATGGTCAGGCGTCCACCCTTGGCGGTGATCGCTCCACACTGGACGCAGTTGGATGCGGTCACGTGCACGTCGACCTCATCGGCGCCGTTCTCCAGCTGATCCTCGGGGATCTCGTAGACCTGAGCGGGGCACATCGATACCCAGGTCTGAGCGACCTCACGCGGGACCCGGTTGCGGACCCGGATGTGGTTGGGGGCGTCGTCTCTGGTCGAGTTACCCGAGAGGTAGACGGAATTCAGCTTGTCGAAGGTGATCTCTCCGTCGGGCTTCTTGTACATCTCGCTCGCCTTGCCCATCACCATCTTCTCCTCGGCGTCCGGCTTGTTCTTCCAGTGACCCCCCGGGAAGGCACCCTGGGTGATGGTCATGGCGCTCGCGAGCGCACCGCCAAGGAAGAATCCCTTGGAGAAGGG
>JAUMFR010000061.1:0-1996 GCA_032119755.1 Solirubrobacterales bacterium
GTGACACCGGGTACGCGCTTGGTCATCTTGCGGACCAGCTTCACGCCGGCCTCGGTGGTCATCCTCAGGCCCGGGCAGGGCACGCCGTTCGGGATAACGGCGCGAACCTGCAGGTTGGTGGAGGAGATGCTCTTCGGCACCACCAGCGTGTAGGCGGCGACCACTCCCACCTCGGGGTTGGAGCGGTCGGTCTTGGCGAGCGCGCTGGCGGGTACCAACAGGGCCAATGCGGCGGTTGCTGCCGCGGCGAACACGCTCGTTCGGGGGGAAACCTCTTCACGGCGAAAGAGCCTACACGGTTCGGAACGCCTTACGATCTCAACCGTGCACGCGCTCGAACCCCTAACCCCGACTGAGCGCGAGACGATCCTCGATCAGATCAGGCAGAGCAGGGCGATCGTCTTCGCCGAGGGCGCGATCGGCCGGGCAGCGACGATCCTCGGCGAGGAAGGCTGGGAGGGTTATGCACTCCTCGGCACCGAGCGATCGCTCGCTCAGGCCGACCCCGCGATTGGCAGCGAAGCAGCGATCACGCTCATCGTCCCGCCCGGGCCGGTTCCGGATTCGGCGGCGGCGATCATCGCCGATGTATCGGTAGACCGACTGGTGGCAGTCGGTGGAGGACAGGTGGTCGATGTCGCCAAGGCGATCGCCGCAGCAAAAGGACCGGAGGTGAAAGTGGCGGCGGTCCCGACCACCCTCGCCGGCTCAACCAGCACGCGGTTCCATCGCTTTCCCACTGGCTACGACGGCTACGGCTCGGTTCGTCCTGCATTCGTGATCGCCGATCCGGAGGCGATGTGTTCGGCACCGGCGGAGTTCAGGCTCGCAACCGCGGCCAACGCGCTCGCGCACGCGACCGATTGTCTCTTCGGATCTCAGGCTGATCGAGACACCCGGGCCGACGCGCTTCGGGCGATCG
The DNA here is from genome assembly GCA_032119755.1 of Solirubrobacterales bacterium. Lineage (GTDB taxonomy): Bacteria > Actinomycetota > Thermoleophilia > Solirubrobacterales > 70-9 > CAIUSP01. The sequence goes on from JAUMFR010000061.1 coordinate 923, forward strand.
AGTTGATCGTGGAGGGGCTGGAGAGCGGTGACCACGAGCGGTTGGGCCTCGGTGCGCTGGCTGCCGGCGATGCGATCGACCGCGCCGGCTTCGGCCTGCAGCACGCGCTGGCGCAATCGACGGTGGCGGCCTCTGGCAGCAGCGATCACGCTCGTATCCACGCCGCGATCCTGCCGTATTCGATCAGCGCCCAGGCCGAGCGGCGGCCTAGGGCAGTCGCTGGCCTTGCAGAGGCGCTCGGAGGAGAAGGAGATATCGCGTCCCGGCTGAGCCAGATCGCAGGCTCGGAGCCGCTGGAGTCGCTGGGCGTGGACCGGGAGTCGGCGGCCCAGGCAGCCGCGATGGCCGCCGCGCGCCCGGAGGCCTCGGCCCCGCCCGAGGGCGAGGCGTGGGGAATGGATGACCTCCTACAGGTGCTCTCTCGCGCAGGCGCGCCTCTGTAACCCGAATCCGGGCATAGTGTTCGTCTAGAGGGCAATGGCGGAGAGCGGCGACAACACTGGTGTAACAGCGGGCGGCTCGCATACCGAGAGCGAGAGTCAGGAACGCTCACGAAAGACCGAGTTCGACGAAGAGTCACTGCGCAGGTTCCACGAGTTCACCCGCGTGCACGGGGTCAATCGCGGCTTCTACTTCGTCGCCCGCTGCCTGCTGGTTCCGTTCTTCCTCGTCTACTTCCGGCTCTCCCGACAGGGCCGCGAGAACGGCAAGGCCAAGGGACCGCTGGTGGTGGCATCGAACCACCGCTCCTTCCTCGACCCCTTCGTGATCGGCGCCACCCTCCCGTTCAACCGCCCGCTCCACTACGTCGCCAAGGCTGAGCTCTTCACCCCGGGCTGGCAGGGTTGGATCCTCAACCGCCTCGGCGCCTACCCGGTGCGTCGTGGTCAGGCAGATCAGGACACGCTGATCACCTCGCGCGCGATCCTCGACCGCGGTGGCGCGGTTTGCATCTTCCCCGAGGGCACGCGACACCGCACCGGCTCGCTGGCCCGCCCGCGTCGTGGGTTCGGTCGGTTGGCGATCGAAGCAGGTGCCGCGGTGCTGCCGACTGCCGTGGTCGGCAGCGAGCAG
>JAUMFR010000062.1:0-20196 GCA_032119755.1 Solirubrobacterales bacterium
AGTTCGAAGTCAGAGCGAGCGGTGTCCGGCGATGAGAGGAGCACTTTCGGGAGTTCCGGTTGGAGTGCGAGCGGGCGGGCGAGACCGATCAGGTCGGTGGCGCCGCTCTCGACGGCATCAGCCATGCCAGCACCGGTCCGGAAACCGCCAGTGACCATCAGCGGCACGCTGGAGACGTTTCGCACCCGCTTGGCGAAGTCGAGAAAGAACGCTTCACGAAGCCGGGTGCTCTCCGAGAGACCGCCGTTGCTCATGGCCGGCGACTCGTAGGTGCCCCCTGAGATCTCCAAGAGGTCGACGCTTTCCCGGTCGAGCTGCTCGATGACGGCGAGCGATTCGTCTTCGGTGAAACCCCCACGCTGGAAGTCCGCAGAGTTGAGCTTGATGGAGAGAACCTTGTCGGGACCGATCGCTGAGCGGATGGCTCGAGTGACTTCGAGCAGGAATCGGCGGCGGCGCTCGGCATCTCCGCCCCAATCGTCGTCGCGGAGATTGGTGCGTGGCGAGAGGAACTGACTGACCAGGTATCCATGTGCCCCGTGGATCTGTACGCCGTCGAACCCGGCATCGATGGTGATGCGCGCGGAGCGCGCGAAGCGGTCGATGATCTCGCTGATTTCCTCTGCGGTCAGAGCACGTGGCTTGGCGAAGGCGGGTCCCAGATCGACCGGTACTGCACTTGGAGCAACGGCCAGCTCAGAGAGTCCGCGCGTGGTCTGGCGGCCCGGGTGATTGAGCTGCACCAGCGCAGTGGCACCGTCGCTCTTGGCCGTTGCCGCCCACTCCCGCAGGCCAGTGATGTCGCGGTCGTCTTCGACCACCACGTTGAGTGCTTCGCCGATCGAGCGCCGGTCGATCATCACGTTGCCGGTGATGATGAGGCCCACACCGCCCACGGCCCAACGGGAGTAGAGGCGCACGAGCTCCGGGGTGGATTCGTGGGCCGGGCCGCCGAGCTGCTCGCTCATCGCGGCTTTGGCGAGGCGGTTCTTGACGGTAGTGCCGCTGGGAAGCGTAAGCGGCGTGGCCAGTGTCGCTTCGTTCATTCGCGCGTCTGCGTCGGCACTCGCCACGGCCACGAGGCTACCTGAGTCACCGCCATGCGGCTACCGACCTCGAGCCTACGAAACCGAAGGTCACGGGTTCGAATCGGGGTCGGGCGCGTCCCCCATCCGACGCCGATCCTCGAAGGCCAACTGAAGACGATCGGTGGGAAACAGGGAATCTCCTGCTTTGCAAGCAGGAGGTCAGGGGTTCGAATCCCCTCTCCGGCTTTTTGGTCCCGCTTGCTAGTCAGCCAGCGGGTATGCGACGAGAAATGCGCCGATCACTGCGTCGTCAGAGTCGATGATCGGCTCGAAGTAGACGTCGTAGTCGACCCCGACGAGGTTTGCGGGACCGCGATAGGGCTTTCCCTCCTTCAGCGGGCCGATAGCCGGTCCGTCAGCCTCGAGCTCAGTTCCGACAGCGCGCTCGCCGTCTCGGTGGATGGTCGTAGTCACGCGGACGAAGCCGTCGTCCGTGGCGGCCAGGATGGATGCCTCGCATCCCCATTCTTCTTGAGTGGTGGTGACCAACTCGAAGTCCGGCAAGGGTATGGCCGTGGTACCGAAAAAGAGAGAACCGTCGCTCATCGTTGGCTCACCATGCGCCTCGGTTCGATCCCGTAGTGACTTCATCGCGCCTTCGAGCTTCTCGTTCCTGTCGTCTTCTGACATTTCTCCTCCTAGAGAATCAATTGATGTTGATCGAAATAACTTATCGGGAATTGGCGGCCAGAGTACCTGCTTTGCAAGCAGGAAGTTGCCGTCCGCCGCTCCCGGGTTTGCCCGAGTCTTATTATGTCGGAGATGACCCACCTCATCGACACGGTCCCCCTGTGGTCCATCGCCCTTCTGCTCTTCCTCTTTTTCGCGGCGATCATGCTGGCGGCGCGCGTGATCGCGGTCCGGCGGTGCAGCGATGATGAAAGTCGCGAGAAACTATCCGACGAGTCGATTCGCCTACTGACGGGCCTGGCGGCTACCTTTGCCTTCTTCGTTGGTTTTGCGATCACAGTCACCTGGGGCGCGGTGGCTGTCGGCCAGACAGCCGTGGAGCAACAGTCTTCGGCGGTTCGCAACATGAACTGGGGCATAAACAACATTCCTGACGAGGCCGAAGGCGCGCGCCTGAAGGCAAAGCTGACCGTCTATGTGCGTGCCGCCGCCTACGATGACGCGAGCTATCTCGCCAAGGGCCAGACCGGGCGGCTGCCCTCCGCGATCCCCCTTGACCGGTTCCAGGATGCTCTCCACACCTACGCCTTCGGGCCAAACACGCCCAAGGCCGAGGTGTCAAGCCTCGTGGCCGCGGCAGGGACGCTCGGTAGCACGGCTTCGGCGGTTTCGGCCGTGGCGCAGAGGACCCTTCCATCGGTTCTGGCCGTCCTGCTCCTGGCTTCAGGGATTCTCGTCGCTGTAGTGATGGGAATCTCGACGGTGAATTCCAGACATCCTTCACTGATGCTTGCCTGGAGCGTGGTCCCGGCTCTGTCAATAACGGTGGTAGTTGCGCTCGCCTCGCCGTTCGCGACCAGGACAAATACGGGAGTGAGTCTGAAACCGATGGAGACGGTCTACTGGCAGCTCAGCCAGCACGAGCGCGTTTCAATAGATCAATGACATCGTCGGCCAGCCGAATTGGAAGTGCTACTCACTCACATGCGAAAGAGGCGGCCGATCTGGGCCATCAGTTTCATAGGTAGAAGTTCCTTCTTTCTCGAGGGAAGCAGGGTCCCGGGGTAGTTCATCATCGCCATCGACACGTAAATGAGCGTGCGCGGGTCGTACTTGCTCCGAACGCCGGCCCTCTTCATGTTGATCCACATCTCCTCGAGGAAGTCCTCGAATTCCATCGCTGGTCGGTGCCAGTTCCGGACCCGGACGGCGAACCCTGACGAGTTTCGGAAGGTGTGGCCAGCCCCGACCGGGGAGGACCCAGTAGGCAGCGAGGAATGCAATCGCGATTCCGATCGCGTTGTCGAGTATGCGCAGCAGCCCCCAGTGGATGATGCCTTGCTCGGTCGCACCGCCGTAGATCGTGACGACCAGAAAGCTCATGGTGGTGATGAAGATCCTGTAGTCGACCGGGTAGTAAGCGAGACCGACTAGGAAGAGTCCGAAGGCGATCAAGGTGAGCGCCTCGCCAGATACGAAGTAGGCGACCGCGCCTACCGCAAGACAACCAACCAGGGTGCCGATCCCACGCCTTATTGCCTTGTCCCAGGTCGCTAACGGCGCAGGTTGCAGCACTACCCAGACCGCGATCATCACCCAGAAGACGTTGCTGTTCCCATTGGCCTGGTAGAGGCCCATTCCGATTCCCAACAGGATTCCCCGGGCCAGTGCGTAGCGCATGCCCGGACCGCGCTCGAAGAAGCGGGTCACTGCAGCCTTGTTGTCCTTCGAAGCCTTGCCGCTTTGCTTTCTCGGTTCGATCAAACGAGGGAAGACAGTCAGTTCCATGAAGTGGAGGATCAAGATCAGAGTGAAGCCCACTAAGAACCCGACCAGGCTCGTCTGAGCTGCCTCGGTCGCGGACAGTCCCCGCACGATCCCGAGTACGGCGAAGAGGAAGTAGATGGTTCCGGCGATGGAGCCGACCGTGCTCATCTTCCCGGTTTGCCGTGCAGCAAGCGCGCTGAGGAACATGATCAATCCGGTCACGAGGCCGGCGGCCACTCCATTTCCTGAGGTCGCCCAGGCAACCAGCATCATCGAGAGGATCAGCAGGCCCATTCCAAGCGAGGCCGTGAGCCTCTTCTCGGCTGCTACCAGGAGTCCGGCCCAGGCGACGAGAACGGCACCTGCCTCGATCACGCCCTTCCCGGAATCCGCACCGATGGCTTTGGCAACCAATGCGCCAGCGGCGATTGCCACCAGACTGATCGAAACCATTCTCCAGGCCGGTTGCGGCTTGCCGGCGCCGGGCTTCGCCTTACCCGTCTTTACCTTTTTGAGCCTCTCCTTGGCCACCTGCGACAGCCTAATCGGCCTCGCTCGAAGGGAACCTCCGCCCCGTCACATCGCTTCGAGCGCCGACTCGGTGCCATCCAGCTCTCGAGCCAGCAGGCAGGCGCCGTTCACGGTTGCTGCAGCGGCGAGTACGGCGGATGCGATGCGGGCCTTGCGAGGAATCCTCTCACCGGCTGCGAGTGTGGCCAGGCAGTCGACCGCATCGACCATGACCCCGACGGCGAGCAAAGGCGCCAGTCCGCGCCCGTCGCGTTCCGCCAGGATCGTTGCGACTCCCAAGGCGACATCGCGTGCGCCGAAGGCTCTCGCGATCACCCCGCCGTCTGCCATTGCTGAATCTCCTACCCAGCCTCTTCCCGCTGGACCAGGGGCGGCCACGAATGCCGCGCCGATGAGGATTCGACCCGCTTGGAAGAGAGTGTTGGGTACGGCTGGCGGCACGGCGCGAGGCTACCTGCTCGACAGGGGGCTCAGAACCCCGGGCCGAGAATCGCCGCCCAGACGAGCGACACCGTGATCGAAAGGAACGAAAGCACCGACAGTGTCTGGAACCAGAGCTTCGACTCGGTTTCTTTCGCGAACGCCAGCGGCACGAAGAGCAGCGGGTTTACGAAGGTCCCGAAGACGAGCAGATAGGCCGCCAGATCCGGGATGTCGGGAAGGACGACGCCTACCGCGATTGCGATGAGACCCATCAGGATGTAGTCGATGTGAACCTGCAGGACTCTGTGGGGCTGAACCACCCCTATGCGCTTCAGCCACTGAGGCCTCTGGGTCTTGATCACCACCCCCCACCCCAGCAGTGCTGCGAGTGCGAGTTCGATCAGACCGACCTGAATCAGGAGATCCATCCAGACCCTCCTTGGGCACGAAAGCGCTCCAGCCCAGTATGCGGCCCCATCTCTCCCTCGAATCCGGCCTGACCGACGGGGGTGATCACGCGACTCACCCTACCAGCGGGGGTCTCGACCCCGGCCATGGCGCGGGTATATCCGTCACGACCCGTGGAAAGCCATGTTTCACCCACATCAGGCGACCGAATTCACCGATAATCCGCTGCCCGCGCATCTTCGAGGAGGAAATCCCGAGTGGAGTCGAGACACGAATCACCCCGCGAGAGAGTGGGATACCGATGAGATCCGAGGCTGTGCTTACGGGTCTCGCGCTGATCGTGATCCTCTCGGTCCTCGCGCGGCTGTTCGGCGGCTGGAGCAATATCCCGGTGATCGTCCCCTTGCTGGCGGCAGGTGTGCTGGTGGGGGAATCGGTCGCGGGCATCATCGATCCGAAGGAACTCCTCGGTGACTCACTCACGCCCTTCATCCAGATCGTCGTCGCGCTGATCCTCTTCCAGGGAGCCCTCGGACTCAGAGTCAGCGAGTTCCCGCGGGAGGTGCGCCCGGCCGTGCTCCGACTGGTGACCCTCGGTGTGTTGATCACCTGGAGCCTGGGGAGCCTCGGCGGCATCATCCTGCTCGACCTCCCCGTTGCGATCGCGGTCCTGGTCGGCGCCGTCCTGATCGTGTCGGGTCCTACCGTGGTCCTGCCACTGCTCGATTTCGTCCGCCCCCCCGACCGGGTCCGGGCGACGCTCAAGTGGGAGGGAGTGGTCATGGACCCGATCGGCGCGCTCATCGCGGTGGTCGTCTTCGCGGGTCTCAGCACCGAGAAGGGGCTGAGTGTCTTCAGCCTCGAGCAGTTCTTCCTCTCGGCGGTGGTGGGGATCGCCTCCGGACTCGTGTTCGCCGTCCTCCTGATGCCGATCCTCGCGACCCACCGGCTTTCCGGCAGGGACAAGGTCGCAGCGACGCTGATGATGGTCGTCGCCTCGTTCCTCGTCGCGGACCTGGTCTTCGAAGACGCCGGCCTTGCCGCGGCATTGGTGATGGGAATAGCCCTCACCAACCAGTCCAAGGTGAACGTCACCTACATCAATGAGTTCAAGGAGACCTTGATCCCGATCCTCCTCGGGATCCTGTTCATCCTCCTGGCGGCGACCGTGGACGCGGGCGCTGTGATCGATCTCGGTCTCCCGGGCCTTGCCTTCGTCGCGTTCCTCGCCTTTTTGGTCAGACCCTTGGCGGTGCTCACCACCATCGGGCTTCCGATTCCCTGGAAGGAGCGCCTGTACATGATGACCCTCTCTGCGAGGGGGATCGTCGCTGCAGCGACCGCCCCGGTGTTTGGCCTCTTCCTGATCGACAAGGGGGTCAAGGGGGCCGAGCAGATCTTCCCGGTGGTGTTCCTGGTCATCGCCGGGACGGTGCTCATCTCGTCGTTGCTCAGCCCCTTCGTCGCCAGGCGCTTCGGTCTCAGCGGTAAGAGCGATCCGTCGCTTTTCGTCATCGGCGCTCCCGACTGGGCGATCTCGCTCGGAAAGGCACTCCAGTCGGCAGGCAGTGAGGTGCGCTTCTGGACGGTTGAACCTGAGCACTTCCGGAAGGTCGAGGAGGCGGGACTGTCGGTCTCGGACGAACCGATCGACCCCCGCGACCCGGAGCGTCTCTGGGGCCTCAGCGGGGTGTCGCTGATCGCCATCGCGACCCCGAGCGATCCGCTCAACCAGCTGTTCGCATACGAGTTGAGCCAGAGCCTCGAGCCGGATCAGGTCTACCGGGTTCCCGGGCCGGATCACGGGCTGAAGGTGGTGGACAACGCCAGCCGGATTATCGAGACCGGAATCGGATTGGATGAGATCGAGTCTCGTGTCCGGAGCGGAGACGAGTTCGTGATCTTCGATGGCGACGATCGACTGCCCACCGGAGCGGTTCCCTTCGTGGTAATCGAGTCGACCAAGAGCCTCGGCAGGGCGGAGCTCTTCTTCCATTGCGACCGACCCAAGTCTCCGCGGAGGCGCTCACGCCGGATCGCGGCTCTGGTCAGCGCGAGAGGTTCTTGATCCGCCGGGCTTCCTTGACCCGGTCGACCGCTGCCAGTGCGACCTTGCGGAGGCGGATCGATTCAGGTGTGACCTCGACGCACTCGTCGTCTCTCAAGAACTCGACCGCGGACTCGAGGGTGATCGGACGCGGCGGCGCGAGTCGCACCAGCACATCCGAGGTGGAGGAGCGCATGTTGGTGAGTTGCTTCTCCTTGACCGCGTTCACATCGAGGTCGTTCGATCGGGAGTGCTCTCCCACGACCATGCCTTCGTAGACCTCGTCGCCGGGCTCGATGAAGAGTGTCCCGCGCTCCTGCAGGCCGAACAGCGCAAAGCTGGCTGCCTTGCCCTGACGGTCAGCCACCAGCGAGCCGGTCGCTCTGGTGGTGATCTCACCCGCCCACGGCTCCCAGCCCGAGAAGACGTGATGCATGATGCCGGTGCCGCGCGTCTCGGTGAGGAACTCGGTGCGAAATCCGATCAAGCCCCTGGCCGGGATGATGAACTCGATCCGGCTGCGGTCTCCGTCCTGGCCGGTCATCGCATCCATCCGCCCCTTGCGGCCGGCGAGCAACTGGGTGACCGAGCCGACGTGCTCTTCGGGGACGTCGATCAGCAATCTCTCGGCCGGCTCCAATACTTGACCGTCCTCTTCGCGGGTCACCACCTTGGGCTGGCCCGCGGTGAGCTCGAATCCTTCGCGGCGCATCAGCTCGAGCAGTACGACCAGCTGCAGCTCTCCGCGCCCCTGCACTTCCCAGGAATCGGGGCGGTCGGTCGGCAGGACCCGGATCGAGACGTTCCCGAGCAGTTCTTGATCGAGCCTGGCTTTGACCTGTCGGGCAGTGAGCTTGTCGCCTTCGCGGCCGGCGAACGGCGAGGTGTTGATCCCCACCTCGATCGAGAGTGCCGGTTCGTCGACCTCGATCACAGGCAGGGGGGAGGGGTTCTCGGGGTCGGCGAGGGTCTCACCGATCGTCACCTCGGGAAGTCCCGCCACGGCGATGATCTCTCCGGGTCCTGCTTCGTCTGCGGGCACCCGCTCGAGCGCCTCGGTCACGAACAGCTCCGAGATCTCGGTGTTTTCGATCGTGCCGTCGGCTCGGCACCAGGCGATCTTCATTCCTGAGCGGATCGTGCCCTGTCTGACCCGGCAGAGTGCGAGACGGCCGAGGTACGGAGAGGCGTCGAGGTTGGTGACGTAGGCCTGAGCGGGGAAATCGGGGTCGTACTCGGGTGCGGGGATCTGCTCGACCATCAGATCGAGCAGCGGCGCGAGGTCCTTTCCTTCCTCACCCTCGGCCAGGGATGCCCAGCCCGCCTTGGCATTCGTGTAGACGATCGGGAAATCGATCTGGTCGTTGTCGGCGCCGAGATCCATGAAGAGTTCGTAGACCTCATCGACCACCTCGGCGATCCGGGCGTCGGGGCGGTCGACCTTGTTGATCACGAGGATCACGGGCAGGTTTGCCTCGAGCGCCTTGCCGAGCACGAAGCGCGTCTGCGGCAGCGGACCCTCGGAGGCATCCACCAGCAGCAGGACACCATCGACCATGGTCAGGCCGCGCTCCACCTCTCCACCGAAGTCGGCGTGGCCGGGGGTGTCGATGATGTTCATCTTCACCTCGCCGTGTCTCACCGCGGTGTTCTTGGCGAGGATGGTGATCCCCTTCTCGCGCTCGAGGTCCATCGAGTCCATCACGCGTTCGTCGATCTCCTGACCTTTGCGGAAGGCGCCCGACTGCCAGAGCATCGCGTCTACCAACGTCGTCTTGCCGTGGTCTACGTGGGCAACGATCGCGATATTCCTGATGTCCTCTCGGCGGGCCATTGGGACGCGGGATACTAGGCGTTGGGTCGTGGCTGCGCGCATGGCGGGGAGCAAACTCCTGCGGCTGCTGATTAAGATCCGAAAAGTGAAGGTCGATGTCGCAATCGTCGGAGCCGGAATCGCCGGCCTCAGCGCTGCCGAGGCCCTGGTGGATGCCGGCAAGGATGTCGTGGTGCTGGAGGCCCGTGATCGGGTTGGCGGAAGGACCCACAACACCGAAATAGGTGGCGAGGCCAACGAGCTCGGCGGTCAGTGGGTCGGCTCGTATCACGACGCACTGATCGCGATGCTCGAACGCCTGGATATCGAGCTCTTTCCAACCTATTTGGAGGGCGAGCATGTGTATGTGGACGAGGACGGAAACCCTCGCCGCTACTCGGGTGATCATCCACCGCTCGGAGAAGCTTCCGAGAAGGCTCTTGCCGCGGCAGATGCCAAGCTCGATGCGCTGGCCAAGGAGCTCGACCCGGAGGCTCCCTGGGAGCATCCCGATGCAGAGGCTCTCGACTCGATCACCTTCGAGGCGTGGCTGCAGCAGGAGATGTCAGACGACACGGCACGCGATCTAATGCGCTTCTGGCTCGCGGGTGGCTTCATCGCGAAGCCGTCGCATACCTTTTCGCTCCTGCAGGGGCTGTGGATGATCGCCGGAGCGGGTGGCACCTACGAGTTGTTCGAGCCGTCTCAGTGTCTGGCAAGTCGAGTGGTCGGTGGCTCGCAGTTGGTCTCGATCCGCCTCGCCGAGCGGCTGGGTGATCGCGTGGTACTCGACTCGCCGGTTTCGTCGATCGACTGGTCCGACGACGGGGTAGAGGTTCACTCGGCTACTGGTCCGGTGAAGGCGAAGTACACGATCGTGGCTGTCCCACCCAATATGACCAACTCGATCCGCTTCACCCCTCCGATGCCGGGCTGGCGCCAGCGGATGGCCCAGAATCTTTCGCAAGGCAGCATCATCAAGTGCCTTGCGGTCTACGACACGCCCTTCTGGAGGGACGACGGTCTCTCCGGTCAGGGCTTCTCTCCGAGCGGTCTGGTTCGCGAGATATATGACAACTCCCCACCCTCGGGCGGGGTAGGGGTGGTAGTCACCTTCCTTGCAGGCGAAAGAGCCGAACAGGCAGGACGGATGCTCCCCGAGGAACGCCGGGAGGTAGTGCTGGAGGGAATATCGAACTACCTCGGGCCGGCGGCGCTGGATACTTCCGGCTACATCGAGGTGGACTGGGGCGACGAGGAGTGGACCCGCGGCGCCTATGCCACGAGTTTCGGCCCGGGCGGTCTGACCCGATTCGGCGAGGATCTACGTCGCCCGGTCGGTCCGATCCACTGGGCCTGCAGCGACATCGCCGGCATCGGCCACATCCACATGGATGGAGCGATTCGCTCCGGTCAGGCCGCGGCCCGCGCCTGCAGCGGTTGAATCCCAAAAAAGAGGTCGATCCGGTTGACCGGCAGTCCTGAGCAGGATGCGCCTGCCAAGGCCACCGCTCTTGCTGACTCGATTGCGATGGACTGGACTGGGCGGCAGCGCAGTTCGGGTTCCTTCCCGGATTCGATCGTCGAGATATGCGGGCCACGCGGTCGCGACACCTACGGAGAGGCGATGCTCGGCGGTGCCCTTCTTGCCACAGGGCGTCGACGTTTCGATGAGACGGTGAGCGAGGCTGGACTGCGCGCGGTCGAGTTCGCGATCCGAACGCGCAAAGGGTTTGCGCCGAAGAGGTTTCCGCAGCCGCTCGCCCGCCTCCTACCCGGGTTGAAGGGAGGCTTGTACCCGTTCTCGATGGTCGGCATCCTCGATTTTTTGGCAGCGGGCGAGGCCTTGCCGGGCGAATCGGATGAGATCCGCGACCAGGTGGAGCGGGCTGTCAGCCACGAGATTCGCAGGGCAGGCCCGCTTCAGACGCGGTTGATAGACCGACGGCGAGACAGCAACCGGATGGTGCTCGAGTTACTGGTGCTGAAGTCACTCGAGTCGGTTCGTCGACTGGATGTCGGCGAGAGTGAAGCCCCAATCGCTGGGCAAAGCATGGTGGACCCGCTGATCGAGATTTGGTGCAGCGAGGCTTTGCGCGAATCCGAGGGCGGTCGCCTTCCGATGGCCCTCATCTCGGATCGACCCGATCAGCCCAATGCCTATCACGCCTTCACCGCAGGGAATCTGGCTCGAATGATCCGTTACTTCGATCCAGATCGGCGTGCCGACCTCGAGGAGTTGCTGCGAAGGGCCGTCCGCACGTCGCGAATGCTCTCGACACCTGATGGTGATCTGGCCTGGGCTGGCAGGACCACGATGCTCGCTTGGACCCTGTCGTACACCGCCTACGCTGCGCTTGCCGCCGCCAATACTCCGGAATGCGACAGCGGCGAGGCCGCGGCGAATCGCGGCTTCGCCTCCCTCCTGCTGGATCGGCTGCGCAACTGCTACTTGCCGGAGGCGGCAGACACCGGCCACGACCGTCTCTCTTTGGTGCCTGCTCTGCGAGAGTCTCCCCTCGCGGCGGCGACCGCGCTCGACCCTTATGCGGCCGAGATCCCGTATGCGGGCACGACGCTCCTCGGGCTCGAGTGGGCCGCTGCCGAGCGCGGTGGGGAGCAGACTGAGCCGAGGGACCTCGCGCAGCCCCTGCCAACCGAAACTCCGTTGCCGGCTCTCACCACCGTCAAGACCGATCAGCTCTGGTTCGGTGTCAGGGGACAGATCTCGACGCAGCGGGTCGAACCCCGATATGACTTGGGTCCAGTTGCAGCCAGCCAGCGAACGAGTGCAGGCTGGCAATGGCTCCTTCACCCGCGCCCCCGTGTGGTGCCTCCCGAGCACAGGAGCTGGCTCCAGCTGATCGATCGAGGTCGCCCGGTCCTTCCCCGGTCTTCTTCGTTCAGGCGGTTCGAGAATGTGATCGAGCAGGAGGTCTCTTTTCCGGGTACGGCCGGTGAGAGTTCTGGCCCCGGCCTGCGGCTCGGAACCGGGCCGGCTTCCGATGGCGACGGCATGCGTATCGAGCTCGATGGTTTCAGGCAGCCACTTCAGGTGATCTTCTGGCTTCCCGACGCGTCGATCGAGTGTGACGCGAGTCTGATCCGCGCCGGGGGGGTGGAACTGGCATGCTCGGCCGCACCTTCGGTCTCCCAAGGCGAAGTCGTGGCAGGGTCTACTTGCGCGCATCTGTCAGCACTCGTGTTGGTATTCCCGCCGTCCGCTGAGCAGGTGAGCATCGACCTTCGACTAGTGTGAGCCGATGATCTCCGTCCATCCCCTCGAGGACTCCCGGATCAGCGACACACTCGCTCGGTTCGAGGGCGCCGACGAGATACCTGTTTCGATCTTCGTCACCGAGTTTCCGCGGGGTGATGGCCCTCCGCTGCACATCCACCCCTACGCCGAGATCTTCCTGGTCGAGTCGGGTTCGGTCGTCTTCACGGCCGACGATGAGGTGACGGAGGTCGCGGCCGGCAACCTCGTGGTCGTGCCTGCCGACACCCGCCACAAGTTCGAGGGCGTAAGCGATCAGGTCAACCGGGTAGTCAGCATCCACCCGTCCGCGCATGTAGTCCAGGAGAATTTGGAGTAGCTGTTCCGCACTGCACCTTTCGTGCCTGCCACCATGGCTCGGTGGACTCGATGAAGAGCATCTCCAAGTCGTACCTGCGACCCGCGCTGATCGTGGCCGTTGGCGGCCTGGCCATGTTCGTGGCGCTGATCGCGCTCATCTCGGGAGTCCATCAGTTGGTGATACTCGGCCTCGAGGCTCTCTCCGTTTCCGATCCCGATGAGAACGGCTGGATCCGCGTAATCGCCTTCTCGACCCTCCTGATCCTCTTCGGGTTGCTGACGTGGTCCGTGCTCCGCTCCGACCGCTCCGACCTGCTCAAGGCGACCTTCTCGGTCGTTCCATACGCCCTCGCCTACACGGTGATCGCGGGAAACCTCGGCGCCGGGTTGATGCCGGCGTTGGGAGTGGGCGTGGCCTTCTTCATCGTGGTCGCCGTATATCTGAGCCGCCGGGCTCTGCCCTGGATCTATTTCTACGCTCTCGGCTTCACCTCCCTGGCGATGCTGGTCCTCGTCCTGAGCGATCAGTAGTCCACGTTGAGCCATGCATCCAACATTCTTGTTAGTTTCGTCGCAACAGCTTCTTCTAAGCCCCTAACTCAAGGAGTAATCAATGACTCGCAGCATCGTTTCCACCAAGATCCTGCTCGCCGCCGGCATCCTCGCTGCGGCAGCGACCGTCCTGTTCACGACCAACTCGCAGGCGGCATCGTCTGAAGTCGTCACCAACCTGAACGATTCGGGCGCCGGCTCGCTCCGTCAGGCGATTGCCGATGTGGACAGCGGCGGCACGATCACCTTCAAGGCAGGAGTGGAGGGCACGATCGTGCTCGAGAGCGCCCTCGATATCGACAAATCGCTCACCATCGAAAGTCCGAGCCCGGAGGCGATCAGGCTCGACGGCCAGTCCGAGTACCGGCACTTCCAGATCGGGAACACGACCCCCGCGATCGACGTGGACATCTCCGGCCTGACACTCTGGCGCGGTTACTCGAACAATGATGGCGGGTCGATCCAGAGTTACGTCGAGGGAAGCCTCGACCTGTCGAACATCGTGTTCCGTGCCAACACGAGCGACAGCGCGGGGGGAGCCCTCTACCTCTCTTACTCCACCTCTGGAGGCGATGTGTCGCTCGACAAGGTCACAGCAATCCAGTCGTCGTCCGACAGTGGAGCTGGGGTGATCTATGCCGACACGAACGGCAAGCTGACCATCAGCGACTCCCTGTTCCAGAAGAACTCCACTTACGGTGAGGCGGGATTCCTCTTCCTGGCTCCTTCCACCGCCGGTGGGGACGTTTCGATCACCGACACCGATGTAATCAACAACGGCGCTTCTGACGACACCTCCGCTGCCGCCTACTTTGGCGACAACACGGGCGATATCACCATGGAGAACAACGTGTGGGACCACAACTGGACCTACACCGGCTACGGCGGTGCCATCTACAACGACACCGACACGGCTAATCACACCTGGACCGATACCAACTCGGTCTACTCGAACAACAATTCGTTGGGAAGCGACGGCTACGGTGGAGCTATCTACTCGAGCGGCTCAACCGCATTCGACTTCGAGAGCGCGGTGTTCGACAGCAACAACTCCGGTGCCGACGAGGGTGGAGCGATCAGCTTGAACAGCACCGAGCAGCTGACGATCAAGCGAAGCGTGTTCACGCAGAACTCCGATCCCTACTACGGAGCCGTCGTCGACATCGACACCAGCGGTAATCGAGATCACGTGATCGAGGACACCTCGTTCGTCAACTCCGCTGGAGGAAACAGCTACTCGATCGGGGGCCTGAACCTCGACGATGACGCAAGTGCCACTTACACGCTCACCAATGTGACCGTGGCCGGCAATGTCGGCGCCGGCAGCGACTCCGCGGCGATCGACATCAGTGACGGCGACGCGACCCTCGACCACGTCACGATCGCCAACAACGTCGGCGGCGGTCGGGGCTCGACCACCAGCGCAGCCGGGCTCGTGGTCGACGGCGGTAATACGACGGTCCGCAACAGCATCATCGCCGGCAACGTCTACGGTGGAGGTGCGGGTGGAGGCTATCCGCAGGACTGCTACGTGGACGGGTCCGCGAGCCTCACCCTGGAGGGCGCCAACATCATCGGTGAGGACACTGATCCGACTTCATGCCCGTACGCTGGCCCTGCACCATTGACCGGCGATGCCGGTCTGAAGCAAGACCCAGTGTTGGTCGACTTCCTGGGCGGTCAAGAGCCCGGATTCACCTACGCATTGCCGCTCAAGGCCAACAGCCGGGCGATCGATGCAGCTCTGGGCGACTCTCCAGCCAAGGACGGCCGCGGTGTGCCGCGTCCGCAGCTGGCAGCAGCTGACCTGGGAGCGTATGAGTGGGCATCCAAGCCGACCGTGAAGTTCGTATCCGCAGGCCGCATCTCGATGCAGGTGCGCGTCGGCTGTGGTAACGCCGAACGCGGTTGCACCCTCAAGGTCAGCGGCGGACGCAACCGCAAGGGTCGCGTAGATGCTCCGGTGACCGACACCAAGAAGGTGACGTTGAAGGCTGGGCAGAAGAAGGTCGTCACCCTCACCTACACCGACCGTATGGTCAAGGCAGTCCGGGTGGGGATCGCGAAGCTCGGGGGCATCAAGGTGTTCTCGAATGCCGTGAACACCCAGACCCGCTACAAGAATGCCGTGACCACCAAGGTGAACTAGCTTCGCTCGGCCAGAGGCCGCCGCAGGTTTTGAAAAGGGGCGCCAACCGGCGCCCCTTTTCGTACCTGATCGATCCGCGGATCTCGAATGGATCCAACTTACCTACGGCTTAGAGTGGGTCTAGAACCCGGGGATCTTGGAGATGATCGGTTTCACCGGCGCACCGTCCTCGGCGGCCAATGACTTGATCCCGGCGAAGGCTCCGGCAAGCGCGATGATCTGGACGGTGCTGATCTTTCCGTTCTCGAGCCCGGGGATGAAGGCACTGACGAGTCCGATGGTCGAGGACAGCTTGTCTCCCAGTCCCCGCAACTGGTCATCCGAGAGGGCTGCGTCTCGTGCTTCTTTGAGCTGGGTCAGAGCGAATACCCCAGCCAGACCGGCCTTGGCCAGAGCCTTCTTCCGTCCCTCCGCCCCTTGCGAGAAGGTGCCCGCCTTCCAAGGGTCGTATATCCAGCGCTTGAAGGCACCGAGTGCCAAGCCGGTGTGGAGGACGAATCTCGCCTTGGCGAACTTGACGTCGGGGACGGTCCTCGTGACCACCTGGCCGTCCGGGGTAGTCGAGCTGACAGTCTTGGTCTCGTTGCCGCAGGCGACCAGACCTACCGAGGCCGGAAGGAGGGCGACTGAGCAGATGAGTGCGGCAGTCCTCTTCACCGCGGGGAAACTATCAGCCCCTCCGGAACCCAGATGGAGTGCAGTAGGGAGATTCACACGATGTGATTCGTTCCGAGGGATACTGAGATCGATGGGTTAACCTTGAAATTCGTCGGCCTAACCCCCAGAAGGGCGTCAGAGCGTGCATAGGTATCCCGATGGAGCAGCAGGATGACTTGGGCGATCGTCCTGCTCGTCCTCGCGCTCGTGCTGCTGGTTGCCGAGGCTCATCTGCCTGGCGCGATTTTCGGTGTTCTCGGGATCGCCGCTCTCGTTGGTTCCGGGCTTCTCTTTCGGGAGAGTGGGGTGGGTATCCCTGTTCCGGTGATCATCGGAACGGCGTTGGTGATCGGACTGTTGATAATCCTCGCGGCACGGAAGGTCCAGGATGCATACCGAACCTCGCGGGTGATGACAGGCTGGGAGGAGTTGGTTGGACAGACGGCAGAAGTACGGGAGTCGCTCGATCCTGAGGGACAGGTATTCGTCGAGGGCGCTCTCTGGAGAGGCCGGGTGGATCAGGCCGCCCGGGTAGAGGTTGGTGAAGAAGTCAAAGTGCAATCGGTCGACAAATTGACCCTGGTCGTTTCCCCCGTTGGCGACACTGATCAAGCACCGTCGACCGGATCGGAGAAGAACGTATGACAGTCGTAATAGGAGTACTGATCGTCGCGGCCATTTTCCTGGTCATCTTCCTCTCATCGGCCATTCGCATCCTTCGCGAATACGAGCGAGGAGTGATATTCCGGCTGGGTCGTCTGATCGCCCAGAAGGGACCGGGCCTGATCCTGCTGATTCCGTTCATCGATCGGATGGAGCGGGTCGAACTGAGGACGGTGACGCTCAGGATCGAGCCTCAAGAGGTGATTACCCGTGACAACGTGCCCGCCCGTGTGACAGCGGTGGCCTACTTCAGAGTGATCGATCCAAATCGGGCCATAGTCGAGGTCGAGGATTATGAGACGGCGACGCTTCAGATCGCCCAGACCACGCTTCGCTCGGTTCTTGGCAGCGCGGAGCTCGATCAGTTGCTGGCTGAGCGCGAGCAACTCAACGAGAACCTCCAGCGGGTGATCGACGAGCAGACCGAGCCGTGGGGCGTGAAGGTCACCACGGTCGAGATCAAGGACGTCGAGATCCCCGAACAGATGCAGCGCATCCTCGCCCGTCAGGCCGAAGCCGAGCGCGAGCGCCGAGCGAAGATCATCAACTCGGAAGGCGAATTCGAGGCAGCCGAGAAGCTTGCCCAAGCCGCGGATGTGATCAGCCCCAATCCCGTCGCCTTGCAGTTGCGCTACCTGCAGACATTGCTCGAGATCGGCTCGAACCAGAACACCACCGTGGTGTTCCCGCTGCCGCTCGAATTGATGAAGGCGCTGAGCCCGGTTCTAGCGGGTCAGGGTGAGCAAGCGGAGGCGCTTGAGGGCAACGAGTGAGCAGCTGATCCTGCCGCACGCTCGCACCGATGCCCTCTCGGGCTGGTTGCACAGATTCGCCGTGCGCATCGCCTTTCGATCCCCCAAAGCAGGTAGATGAAGACCTCACGGCAGCGGATCTTCTTCACCGCTGCACTCGCGTTGCTTGCGGTTGCGGCCCTCTACTTCCTGATCCCGAAGTTCCTCGGCCTGCAACAGCTTCCCGATCTCCTCGCGCAGGCGGATCCGGCGTGGCTGGTGCTGGCGCTCGCCCTGACCGTTGCCTGCTACGCGTCTTACGTCGCCCTCCTGCACTGGATGATCGAGGACCTCAGCTGGCCGATCTCCTACCAGATCACCATGGCCGGCCTCGCGGCTACCCTGCTCGTCTCGTCCGGCGGGCTGGGAGGAATCCTCCTCACATACTGGGCCCTTCGAAGCCTGAACCTCGGACGGCGGGAGAGCAGTGCCCGGATCTTCGCCTTCCTGATCGTCCTCTACTCCGTCTACATGCTCTCGTTGATCGTCTTCGGAATCCTCCTTCGAGCCGGGATCCTCGAAGGGGCGGGCGACCTCGGGCTGACGGTGATACCTGCGTTGGTCGCGGGATTCGTCGCCGTCACGGTCCTTGCCTTGGCCCTGTTTCCTCCCGAGCCGGGTCGCAAGGGTTGGTTTGTGCGGGCCGGGGCGGCTGCATCGGTAGGCGTGCGACGGGTCTTCGAGTTGACCAGGCGGCCCCGAGCGCTCTCGATCGCCCTGGGCGGTGCAGTCGCATTCTGGGCTCTTCAGATCGCCGTCCTCTGGGCGAGCCTCAAGGCCTTCGATCTCACGGTCCCGGTGGGTCCGCTGGTCCAAGGGTTCTTCGTCGGCATGGTGGCAAACCTCTTCCCGCTGACGCCTGGTGGGATCGGTGCGGTAGATGGTGGGCTGATCGGCACCCTCGTCCTGTTCGGCCAACCCGCAGCCGAGGTCTTCGCCGGCGTCCTCACCTTCCGGGTGCTCACCTTCTGGCTCGTCATCCCGTTCGGTGTGATCGCGCTGTTCCAACTTCGGCGGAGCTTGGGAGGATCCGTCGAGCTCGGAGGATTGGGTGACTAGGTAAATCCGGGTCGATCGGGTAGAGTCGAAGCGCGTAATCCGTTGGACAGAGTAGGACTCTCGGATACTTATTCGGCCATTTACGCACCCGGGGTGACCCGCGAGGCCGATTTACGGGGGTAACCGGTCTCGCGGCACTCTTCGGGTTGGATTCACGGCCAGTAACCCCCTCATCCGAGGTGAATTTCACATGAAAGACAATCTTTCGCGACCAGACGCAGCGGAGGCATTGGTCGAGGCAAGGCAGCTCAAGGTAAGGGACCGCTCACCGAACCGAGAGTCGCGCCGCGGGCGTGCCGCTACTGCCCGACTACTGATCCAGGCCCAGCGCCTGCTCCATACGGACCGGAACACCGACAAATGAACCCTGCGCCATATCCACACCGAGATCGGCGCAGAGAGTTTCGATCTTTGCATCCGTGACGAACTCGCCCACGATTTCGAGGCCCATTCCGCTCCCCATTTCGGATATCGCCCGGACGATCAGTTGATCGTCTTTCGAGTCGGGAAGCGACCGGATGAACTCGCCGTCGATCTTCAAGATATCCATGGGCAGATTTCTCAGGTAGTAGAACCCGCCGAACCCCGCTCCGAAATCATCGAGGGCGAACCGGCAGCCGAGGTCCCGCACCTGTTCGACGAACTGCCTTGCCCTTTCGAGATCGGCAACACACACCTGCTCGGTCAACTCGAAGATGATTCGCTTGGCATCGACCCCTGCCGATTCAATCATCTCCGGGATCAGCTCCACGAACCCTGAGGATTCCGACAACGACGAGCCGGTCAGGTTGATCGATATGCGCGACGCGCGATTTGGACTCTTCTTCAGGGCCTCGAGTCCTGTCTTGAATACCCAGGTGTCTATCTCGGTCGAGAGACCAAAACGCTCTGCCGTATAGAGAAAGCTTGGTGGGAAGATCACGCCCACTTCCGGATCGTTCATTCGGAGCAGCAGCTCGTGGAACTCGATCTCACCGGTGGCGATCCGACGGACCGGCTGAGCCGCGAGGAAGAGGTCGTCGTTGTCGAGCGCTCGTCTGGTTCGCTCGGCCCAGGTCAGCCGCGACTTCTCCCACATCTCGCGTGGCTTCTCCACTGGGAAAGCGACGATTTGATTTCGCCCGTTGGCCTTCGCTGAATACACGGCCGCGTCTCCTTCCATCAGCAGATCCTGAGCAGAGATCTCATCGCGTCCGTGAAGGGCCGTCGCCCCTCCACTGGCGCTGAGGGTCAGGGTCTCGTTCGCCTGTTTACCCATCTCAAACGGGTTCTTGCGAAGGTCATCCAGGATGGCTTCACCGACGGTTGTGGCTGCTGCAAGGTCAGAGCCCGGCAGGAAGATCGCGAACTCGTCTCCGCCGAGCCTTGCAACGGTGTCCGAATCACGGCTGTGGGCCTTGAGCCTTGCCGCAAACCCTTTCAGCGCGCGATCTCCCTCGGTGTGGCCGATCGAGTCGTTTACGGCTTTGAAGTTGTCCAGATCGAAGCTGACAAAAGCTGCGTCGCCACCGTAGCGTCGCTGATAGGCGAGTCCCTGATCGATCACGTCGATCACGTGCCGGACGTTCGTCAGACCGGTCATGGGATCGTGTCCGGCGAGGAACTGCAGGCGGGACTCGTAGGCGCGCCGCTCGGAGATGTCCTGAATCTGCAAGAGCCGATAACGACTCGAGTCGTCTCCCGTGCCGATTGCCGAGAGGGTTGCCATAACCCAGATCATCCGACCATCTGCGTGATCGAGCGAGTGCTCGAATTCGACCCGATTGACGCCTGCTCCGGTACTGCGAATCGCCTCTGCTGCCCGCGAATCAGTCGAGAGCCGGATCAGATCCACCCCCTCGGCCAAGAGGGCTGCCTCGGAATGACCGGTGACACTGCACATCGCGCTGTTACAGCGGATGATCTTCTCTGTGCCGCTATCGGGGGCGACCTCGATGATCGCCATTCCGATAGTCGAATCGTCGAATGCGGCTTCTGCCAGCACCTCAACTGAGAGGGGACTTTCGACGCCCTCTCTCTTGCCCCCGTTCATCGCATATCA
>JAUMFR010000062.1:20206-22602 GCA_032119755.1 Solirubrobacterales bacterium
ACAGAAAGCGGGGACATCAACGGTTGGTAGAGGAACAGGTAGCTCAGGAACCCGATCGGGTTGCGTCTGACCGACAGGTGCACCTCGTCGAAGACATGTCGCTGCATCCCCAGCATCAGCCCCGAGAGCAGAAGGTTCATGGGCAGAACGGCCAAGGTGAGTGGTCCGACGATCGCGAAGTTGCCTGTACAGGCGAGCACTATGCCGGGCAGGAAGGCGAAGGTGTAGCAAAGGTCCATCCAGGGAAAGAGCAGGTTGATCGCGATCCCGTGCGAGGCCATCTGGTGTCGGCGCAGGATCCGGAAACCGTAGGCCTTCAGTCCCTCGATCATCCCCCGGGCCCAACGCGCTCTCTGGCGGGCAAGCCGGCCGAAACGAGATGGCACCTCGGTGAAGGCGAGGGCGGTGGGTTCGAACCCGATGGTAGCGCCCGATGCCATCAGCGCCCAGGTGAGCACGATGTCCTCGCCGATGGTGTCTGGCCAGCCGCCAGCCGCCTTGACGGACTTGGTCCGGTATACCGAGAACGATCCTTGGGAAACGAGTGTGGACTGCCAGATCGCCTGGGACCGCTTGCTCGAGGCGATGCCCAGTTGGTAGTCCCACTCCTGCAAACGGGTGAGGAAGTTTGTCCGTGAGTTCCTGGCCATCACCGCGCCGGCTACGGCATCGGTGCCGTCGATAGAGCTGATCAAGCGCACAGTCGCGCGCCTCAGCGATTGCCTGCCGAGCAGGGTGTCAGCGTCGATCGTTGCGAGCAGATCGGTTCGCACCTTCGACAGGGCGGAGTTCAGGGTATTCGCCTTACCGGAGTGTTCGGTTCTGAGCAGTTCGACCGTCTTGCCCGAGCCGTTGTTCGAGGCGGTCATCTGCTCGACGATTTGTGCCGTTTCGTCGTTCGATCCGTCGTCGGCCACGATCACGTGGAGCTTCCCGGGATAGTCCGAGGCGAGTGCGTACTCGATCGTCTCGGCGATCCTGACCTCTTCGTCGAAGGCGGCGACCAAGAGCGTCATTCCCGGCCAGCGTTGGCGGGAAGCGCCCGGCGGCATCGCTTTGATCATGCGCGGACGATCGAGCAAGAGGCTCGTGATCAGGAATGCGGTGAGATAGCCGGGGAGGATGGCTATGCCTGCGATCACGGCGATCGCAAGCGGGAGAGTGATCAGAGTCCCCAGGTCAATGATCCAGGGGAGTGCGAGGTAGGTAGAGAGCGCGGCCCAGAGGGTGCCGCAGACGATCGCGATCACGAAGCGGGTGTGAATCTGGAGATACGGAAGTGACTTCCCGAACCATGTGGCGGGAGTCAGGACTTGGCTACTGACACTCGATGAAGCCCGTGAGGTGTCTCGCGACCCGACAGGAGCGGGAGCAATTTCGGAGCGAGTCTTTGCTTCGGTTTTGGTGATTCGTTCCTTTGAGGTGAGCCGGGAGTCGGCTCTTCGAATCCACAACCATTATGGCGATTCAGAGTTGCGCTTGGCTCGTTTTCGTAGACCGAATGACCCATGTCACAGTGGCAAGGAATCGCCCATCCGGTACGGATCCTCCCGGATGGGCTGCGGCCTACGGCTACCCTCGTTGCTGCGTCTGCAACGCGACTCGGCAGGACTCTCCGCTTCGGAGATGAAGGACGAGCAAGCGATGAGTAACTCGATTAGACACCAAGCGACAACTACGGCCGCTCTCGTGGCGGCCCTGTTCCTGCTCGCACTCCCCACGCATGCGCTCGCTGGCGGGATCAGCATCGACACCGATCCGCCTTCGAACCCCGAACCCCCGCCCGCTCCGACAGCGAAGCGCAGCACCATCATCGATCTGGTTCGCAACGAGTTGAACCGTGACGTTCGCGAGCGCCGTAGCGACAACGTTCCGAGGTACCACTTCGGTCGCGGATCGATCGCTCCCTACAGCATCGGCGACCAGTGGTGCGTGGCATTCGGTACCTGGTCCTGGTCGAAGGCCGGTTTCACCGACTATCTCGGTACCTCCCTGCTGCGTCGCTCCTACGGTGGTCGAAGCGTCGCCATCCAGGTTCGCGACCTCACCCGCTGGGCCAAGCGGACAGGGCATTGGACTCTCCGGGCCACGCCAGGAGATCTCGTGGCTTACGGGGAGGGTCACATCGGAGTGGTTGTCAAGGCCGACCGAACCGGCCGAGCCGTCAGGTCAATCGAGGGCAACAAGGCCGATGGCGTCCGCTGGGTCGTGATCGAGATGTCCGAGGTCTCCGGCTACATCAGCCCCAGCGTGATCACGCGGGCTCAGCGGGTCGCACGCTCTTCGCCGTTGGCGGATGTCGATTAACCTAACCGACAGATGAAGCTCTACGTCTGTTATGGAGACTGGAAGTTCGTGATCTTGGGTCACCGTCACCCGTGCGGCGACGCGCATCA
>JAUMFR010000063.1:0-1544 GCA_032119755.1 Solirubrobacterales bacterium
TGCTTCCATCGAGTGCGGCCGGGCCATCGTCAGCGCCTTCGTCAACCCGACCCAGTTCGATGACGCAACCGATCTCGCGTCCTATCCCCGCGAGCCCGAAGCGGATGCCAGGCTGGCGCAGGCAGCAGGATGCGACGTCTTCTGGACTCCCGTAGTGGAGGACCTCTACCCGGATGGCCTGGAGGCGGACGTCAGGGTCACCGACGACCTCACCGCGATCCTGTGCGGCGCCGAGGAGGGGCGCGGGCCGGATCACTTCGCAGGCGTGACCACGGTGGTCTCCAGGCTGTTCGATGCGGTCCGACCCGATATCGCCTACTTCGGGGAGAAAGACGCCCAACAGTTGGCAGTGATCCGGCGGATGACGGCTGATCAGGAGCTTCCGATCGAGATCCGCGGGGTGCCGACGGTGCGCGATCCCGATGGACTCGCGTTGAGTTCCCGCAACCTGCGGCTCGACGCTCGATCCAGGGAGCAGGCGTTGGCGATACCGAGAGCTCTGCGGGAGGCCGGCGAGATGGCGATGTCGGGCGAACGATCGACCAACTCGCTCACCCACCACGTGCGGCATCTTCTGATCGAGAACGGGATCGAGCCCGAATACGTCGAGGCTAGGGATCCAGACGATCTCTCTCCCGTAGCCGAGATGAACGGCCGGCCGGTCCTGCTCGCCGTCGCAGCGACCGTGGGGGAAGTAAGACTTATCGACAATGTGATTCTCGATGGGAAGAGTTGAGATGAGCACGGTTCGTACTGATGCAGGTCACGGGAGTCCTGCACGGGGGCCGGTGACGATCCAGAAACTCGGGGAGATGAAGCTCGCCGGCGAACCGATCGTGATGATCACCGCCTACGACCACCCTTCCGCTCTGGTGGCCGAAGAAGCTGGCGTCGATGTGGTCTTGGTCGGAGACTCGGCGGCGATGACCGTCCTCGGACACGACTCCACCGTGCCGGTGGGCATGGATGAGATGGTCATGCTGGCATCTGCGGTCAGAAGAGGACTCGATACCCCGCTGCTGGTCGGCGACCTTCCATTCGGCTCCTACGAGGCATCCAACGAGGACGCGGTCGCAAACGCACAGCGCTTCATCAAGGAATCAGGATGCAACGCGGTCAAACTGGAGCGCGGTGGCGCCTCGGTGGATCGCGCGCGAGCGATCGTGCGGGCCGGAATACCCGTAATGGGCCATGTCGGACTCACTCCCCAGACGGCCGACGCTCTCGGGGGATACAAGGCGCAGGGTCGCAGCGCCGATGCCGCTGCTCGGATCGCGGAGGAGGCGCTTGCCCTTCAATCGGTCGGCTGTTTCTCGATCGTCTTCGAGGCAGTTCCCTCAGAGGTAGTCGAGGAACTCTGCCGGCACATCGACGTGCCCACGATCGGGATCGGCGCCGGACCAGCCACCGACGGCCAAGTACTGGTGTTCCACGATCTACTCGGGATACACACTGGTCACACCGCGAAGTTCGTCAAGCGATACGCGAACCTCCACGACGAGATGGTCCGAGGTGCCCGGACTTACGCAAGTGAAGTTCGTGAG
>JAUMFR010000064.1:0-1784 GCA_032119755.1 Solirubrobacterales bacterium
GGATGTCGGGAGAGCAACGGGAGTCCTGAGAACCGTCCCGACGTGATGTCGGCGGAGGACTGAGAGGGTGGGAGATGAGCCCACCGACCGAACGAACCTGATCCGGGTGATTCCGGCGAAGGGATTGACTCGTCGGCCCGGTGCTCTGCCAGGAGTCACACCAATCGCAACTGGAACCGCTGATGGACGACGAGAAGAGAAATCCCGGAAAGGCCTCGTACGACGTCATCGTCGTGGGCGCCGGCGTGATCGGTCTCTCGGTTGCCTGGTGTGCTGCACGCAAGGGACTCACTGTCTGTGTGGTGGAGCGCAGCGAACCCGGGGCGGGAGCGAGTTCCGTGGCCGCAGGCATGCTGGCACCGGTCGGCGAGGCCTCATTCGGTGAACAGGCCCTGCTCGAGCTGAGTCTCGCTTCCCACACGATCTGGCCGGAGTTCTCCGAGAACCTCTCCGCCGTTACCGGTCTCGAGACTGGTTACCTGCCGCTCGGTGCTCTCCATGTGGCCTTCGATGGCGACGAGGCAGCAGAGATGCAGCGCAATGGCCATCTCCACGAACGGTTGGGGCTGGATTCCAGCTGGCTCGACCCCGATCGATGCCGCGAGCTCGAACCCCGGTTGGCCCCGAATCTGGTCGGCGGTTTGTACGTCCCGGGCGACTCCGCCGCTGACCCTCGTCAGCTCGTCATCGCGCTGCAGGCTGCTCTCCATTTCGAGGGCGGTGAGATCGTCTCGAACGCGATTCCGATCGGCTGTCGATTCGATGACTCGGGAGTTACGCTCGAGACCTCGGAGGGGGTCTTACTTCAGGCGGAGAGGATGGTGCTCGCCGCAGGTGCGTGGAGCGGGGATCCGGACTCCGCCTGGCTCCCGGAGGCGCTTCGCGCTGAGGTGAGACCCGTCAAGGGGCAGATCGTCGAACTGGCCGCAGAACCACCCCATTCCCATCCGGTCGCGGAGCGAATCGTCTGCGGCGAGCGTTTCTATGCTGTTCCACGCAGCGATGGGAGTTTGGTCGTCGGAGCCACGGTCGAGGAGAAGGGGTTCGATACCAGTATCACCGCAGGAGCGGTTCATGAGTTGCTCCGGGAGGGATACCGTGCTTTGCCCGACCTCGCGGAACTCCGCTTCGTGGGCGCGAGGGCGGGACTGCGCCCTGCCACCCCCGACAACGCCCCGCTGCTCGGCTCCAACTCGATCGAGCCGAGGCTGCTCTACGCAACCGGTCATTTCCGGAACGGAATCCTGCTCGCTCCGGTGACCGGCGAGGTGATCGCGTCTTTGTTGGCCGATGAGGAACCTCCTTTGCAGGTAGATCTCGACCTCTTCAGGCCCGATCGATTCATCAAGCCACCGGACCCGTCGAAGGTGGTGACTGCCTAGATGCCCACCATCTCCCTCAACGGCGTGAGCGTCGAGGCTCCAGAGGGAGCGACCGTTAGATGGGCTGCGAGCCAAAGCGGGGTGGATGAGCCGCGCCGAGGTGTCGCCGTCGCCCTCGATGGGGAGGTCGTCCCGTCCAGTCGCTGGAGCGAGGTCGTGTTGGTTGGCGGTCAGTCGGTCGAGGTGGTGGCAGCGATCCAGGGCGGGAGCGACCAGCCGCTGGAGATCGCTGGCCAGAGTTTCGACTCGAGACTGATCCTCGGCACCGGCGGTTTTCGTTCCCTCGATCAGATGGAGGCTGCTCTGGTGGCATCGGGCACCGCGATGGTCACGGTGGCCCTTCGCCGGATCGAGACCGCCGAGCGCGGTTCGATCGTCGGGCTGCTCGACCGCCTCGGTCTC
>JAUMFR010000065.1:0-2469 GCA_032119755.1 Solirubrobacterales bacterium
ACTCCTCGATCCCGTGGTTACTGTAGAGCCCTCTCGGCAGTCCCTCGGAGAGTCCGGTGGCGAGATCGACCAATGAGATCTCGCCGACGTTTCCGATCAAGTTCCTCAGGGTCGAAGCAAGACGCAACGGCATCTTGGCGACGCTCGATGCAAGTCCTCCGTAGTTGAACTTGAGCAGTGCTTTCAGCTCAGGGTCGTCGATCTCAGACGGTAGGCCCTTGTTGAGGACACGCATCATCTCCTCCGGGGTGACGCCGTTGGCGAGCATCGAGGCGACGAATGATCCGGCGCTCGTGCCGACGTATACGTCGAACTCGTTGACCGTCCGATTCACCGCGAGCAGGTCGAATGCGCGTAGTGCGCCTATCTCGTAGACCCCGCCGGTGATACCTCCTCCACCGAGCACGAGCGCGGCCTTCTCACGCTTGGGGCGCTTGCGCTTGCGCTTCGAGGATTCGTGTACTCGTACGACCGTGTCCATACCCCCTTATATCAGGGTGAACCCCCGCCCCAAGGTGGCTGCGCGTGACCCCGCTACCCTCGTGCACTGGAGTTGTTTCAAGGGGTAGGAACGGCGATCCAACCGTCGAAAACCGCTTGCACATGGCCACCGGACAGCACACCCACACGGCAGCACGAAGCGAACGGCCCTTCCTGGCCAGGTTCGCGGCGATCCTGGTGGCGCTCTCGGCCTCTGCGGTCCTCCTCACCTCATCATCGAGCGCCTCTGCCGCTCCGGGGAATCCTGATCGCGCATTCCGCACGACTCCGGTTCGACACTCACTCGACGCTGGATCCGCTGCCTCGATCTCGCCGGCGGTCTTGCGCAAGCAGCTTCGAAAGCTTCTCCGTCGGTTCGGCGGGTCGGCAGGGGCCTGGGTAGCCTCCGCACAGGGTGGCAAGGCGATCTTCGTCGACGATGCCGGGAGAGCCTTCCCGATGGCCTCGGTGACCAAACTGTTCACCACCGGCGCCGCGCTCTCACGCCTCGGCCCCGCGAACACCCTCGAGACGACCGTATGGTCCCGGACCGAAACGGTCGACGGGGTAGCGGTGGGTGGAGTCGTTCTGGTGGGAGACGGGGACCCAACGCTCGGCGGATCGGGGATCGCGAAGCTGGCGAAGCGCATCGCGGCGGCCGGGGTCACGAGAGTCCAGGGACCGGTCTTCTACGACGCGAGCAACTTCGATCTGCGAACCACCGTGCCCCAAACAGGAGTCACCGGAGGGCCCTATCTCGGGTCGTTGTCCGGGCTCTCCTATGGCTGGGGCTGGGGCGATTCGGGGCCCTTCTCGAATCCGGCCGGCAGTGCGGCCTCGGAACTCGTCAGACAGCTACGGGCACAGGGAGTCGTCGTAACAGGAAAGGTCAAACGAGCACCGGAAGACCTGCAGCGAGCGGAGCAAGTGGCCCGACTGGAGAGCCCGGCTATCTCATCGATCGCTGCTGCGACCAACGCGCCCTCCGACAACTTCCTCGCGGAGATGACGCTGAAGATCCTCTCGGACCAACTCGGTCAACTTGGGACCACCAAGGCAGGTGTCCGAATCGTCGAACGCTACGCAGCCGCCAACGATTCCAAGATCGGTATCGAAAACGGTTCGGGGTTGAGTAGGCGCAACCGGGCTACGCCAGCAGCGGTCGGGAGGTTCCTCCGCTCGATGGCAGGTAAGCCTGCGGCGGTGGCCTCAGCTTTCCGCGATTCACTCGCGGTCGCGGGGCGAACCGGCACCCTGGCCTACCGAATGAACGGAACCGCGGCCGAGGGACGCTGTCAGGCCAAGACTGGAACCCTGAACGGTGTCAGCGCCCTCTCGGGCTACTGCCGCACCGCATCGAACGAGAGGCTCGTCTTCTCCTTGCTCTTCGGGGGTCGCGTGGACACCGATGCCGCCCGAACCGCCCAAGACAGAGCAGCGGCCCTGATCGCCAGCCTGCGACCTTAGAGCGCTCCTCGAGTCCTCTAGGTACCGAGCAGCTTGCGCAGTGCGGCCTCGTCGAGAACCGCTACCTCGAACCCTTCCGCCTTTGCGAGCTTCGAACCGGGGTTCTCTCCGGCAACGACGAAGTCGGTCTTCTTCGAAACCGATCCGGTCACCTTCCCTCCAGCGAGCCTGATCATCTTCGTGGCCTCCTCGCGTGAGAGCTCCGGGAGTGTTCCCGTGAGCACCACGGTCTTGCCAGCCAGCGGTCCTTCTGTGGAACGACGCTCGGAGGGGTCGAGTTCGAATCTGAGACCCGCTCGTCCCAGCCGATCGACCAACTCGATCGCTCGATCCTCTGCCAGTTCCTCCACCACCTGCTCGGCGAGGATCGGTCCTATCCCGTCTGCCTCCTGCACCTGCTCAGGCTGAGCTGTCTGTAGAGCAGCGATCGACCCGAAGTGCTCAGCGAGCGACTGAGCGTTGACCTCTCCGACCCCGCGGATACCGAGGGCGTAGAGGACCTTTCCAAAGGGCTGGCGGCGA
>JAUMFR010000066.1:0-809 GCA_032119755.1 Solirubrobacterales bacterium
GAACTCTGATCGCGAGACCTTCCGGCGGAAACCGTGTTTCAGAGGTCGGATGACCACCGCCAAGAACAGACTGATCACTGGTTTCGTATTTGCCGCGGCGCTCGCAGGGATGCTGCTCACCCTCACCCTGTCCGAAGCCGGTGCCGCCGGTCAGCCGTGGACCGTGTCGAGAGATCACGCCAAGCTGACCAAGCTCTGGGCGGTCGGCGATCTGGGCGAGGGCGCGCTCGGCCAGTCGAACGCCGGTCTGATCGCCTCGAGGACGATGGAATACCTGCTCTATCTCGGAGACGTCTATCCCTCCGGTACGGCCTCCGACTTCGCCGACAACTACGACCCGACCTTCGGCCAGTTCAGCGCCAAGACGGTACCGGTCATCGGCAACCACGAGAACCCGAATCGGTCATCGGGCTTCGATCCGTACTGGACGGCCCAACGCGGATCTCCGCCACCTCCTTACTTCTCCTTCGCCGCGTCGGGTTGGCAGTTCATCGTGCTCAACTCGGAGATCTCTACCGGGGTCGGATCGGCTCAACACACCTGGCTGAGGAACCTCCTGGCCAACACGAGATCTCGGGGCAACTGCCGGATCGCGCTGAGCCATCGTCCCCGGTACAGCGACGGCTCACACGGAGACCAGTCGGAGGTGGAGCCCCTCTGGGGGTTGCTCGCCAATCGGGCGAGGATGTGGATCTCAGGTCACGATCACAACATGCAGCGCTTCGCTTCGAACCGCAGCATCGTCCAGTTCGTATCCGGGGCTGGAGGTCGCAGCCACTACCCGCTCGACGAGCCGAGCGTGACACCGC
>JAUMFR010000066.1:819-5312 GCA_032119755.1 Solirubrobacterales bacterium
CCGCTGAAGTTCGGGAACACCAGCGCCGACGGAGCGCTGAGGTTGACCCTGAAGCGCTGGCCCGGTCGAGGCTCGCGGGCTGATTGGTCCTTCGTATCCGCGGATGACGGCGCGCAGCTCGACACCGGTTATCTGGGCTGCAAACGCAGACGCTGAGCGAAAGGCAGCAGACGAGGCCGCAGAGAGATCGACCTCACCGCCAAACCCCCTGTGGCGTCGTCTGATGGGACGGACTCGTCACTGATACCGATGTCGATCACGGCCGGCCGACGGACGAAACCGAGGCGGGCGTCAGCCTCGACCTTGAGCGATCCGGACTGACCTCCCACCCAACGGGATGGAATCTCCACTCCGTCGAGGTCCAGCCTCACTCGATCTGGTCCCACGCCCGGAGAAGCAACCAGCTCCACCTCGATGCGGAAGAAGGGCCAGCGGGGTGCATCCAGTCGCACCATCGCACGAGCACCTGGCTGGACTCTTCTGAAGGCGCCCGTTCCATCACTCTCCGCTTCGAGCCAACCGGGATAGAAGAGGGGCTCCTCAGCGCTCCAGGTGAGCAGGCGAGGGATGAACCGTGAAGGAAGACCCTTGTTCCGCCGGACGTAGGCCCCTATCTCCCCCGGACCCAGATCGGGCAGCACGTGCTTGAACTCGCCACTCGAGCCGGCCGCCATGGCCTCCTGAGCGAGGTTCGAGAGCAGATCGGGGTCTTCGGCCAGTCGGGCCGACATCTCCTGCTGACCGGAGGCATCGCCACTCCTGAAGGTCTCGAGGCTCCAACCGGCAGGCAACTTGAGCACCGTCGGTGTGCCTGTCGCCGTCACCTCCGCACCGAGTGCCCTCGACCTGGCCATGAACTCGTAGTCGACCGGCAAGGTCCCACTCGCATCGCGGGACCACGCTCCGACACGGGGAGAATCTCGCAGGTGCGCAATCGACGACGGAGGAACGTGCTCTGCGTCGGTGGCCGGGAATCTCCCTGCCAACACGGTGCCCATGATCGGATGACCCGGCATCACCGTCATCGAGTGCGCGATGTCCGCCCCTTCGCGCTCCAGTGCCGCGAGCAGCAATTCGAGGTGGTCGGGGGCCCAGAGGTCATCGTGACCCAGATACGCCACGACCGGCGCTCGAGCCCTGCGGCGGCCTTCGGCATTCGGTCT
This sequence comes from Solirubrobacterales bacterium, assembly GCA_032119755.1. Taxonomy (GTDB): domain Bacteria; phylum Actinomycetota; class Thermoleophilia; order Solirubrobacterales; family 70-9; genus CAIUSP01. The sequence goes on from JAUMFR010000066.1 coordinate 1,983, forward strand.
CGCCTGACTCCCGCTGTTTCTCATCAGGTGCCTCCAACGCAAGCGGGGATCGGCGAGTTCGCGCACGACCTCGCGCGAGCGGCGGTCGCGACCGTCCTCGACCACGATCACCTCGATCTCCCTGACCGTCTGCGAGAGAGCACTACGGAGAGCCAGACGAAGCGCCTCGGGCCAACGGTAGGAAGCGACGACGACCGAAACCTGAGGCGTCTCTGACCGATCGGTCACGTGAGCGGCGCTCAGAAGTCGAACGGAATCTCGGGAGAGTCGATCGGCAGACGTCGTTTGTCCGGGTCGGCGTGGTTGTAAGGGCGCGTCGGGAAGTTGATCATGAGCGCTTCGTCTGTTCCCACGTTCTCGACCGCATGCCACACGCCCGCCGGCGCCACCATCAGCGTTCGTCTCCGCTCGGTGCTGGTGACCTCCTGGATCATCCCCTGGGTCGGCGAGTCGGCGCGGCCGTCGTAGAGAACCCAGCGCAGCCGCCCGGTTATGTGCGCGATCCGGTCGTCCTGCAACTCATGTACGACCCAGCCCTTGACGATCCCCGGCTGGTGTCCCACCGCATACGCATAAGGAATCCCGTCCTTGACGATCTCGGTCCATTCCTCGGAGATCAACTCCGAGAGGTCACCGCGTGGATCCGACTGGATCGGCAGGGTCCGAAGGATCACGCCATCGATCCGGTTCCCGATCGGACTGCCGTCAGGCGTGACGGTCTGCGGATCCTTGTCCGCACTATCGGCGCCGATGATCTTTTCGTTTCCGGAAGCGATATCACGACGATACAAGCGGAGTCGCTCGCTCGCCGTGATCGCCTGCTCCGTCCAGCGCGGGTCGGATAATCCGACTCCATGCTCTGTGCAATGACCGGCCGCGAACACCGTCTCTTCTGGATGCGTTCCGCGTGGTGGTGCCAGGACTGCCGTCAGAAGATCGAGTCGTGCTGCGAGGGCGGGGGTTGCCCGTCAGTGATCGAGGCGACGGGCGGTTCCACAGGCCCGTTGGCTGGATCACCGTCTCCGGATCGAGATCGTTCAGTCACCCGCTCCTGATCTGTGCTCCATCTCGGCCCTTACACGTGCGTCTCCTTCTCTCGCACGCTCGACCAACTTCGCCTGACCGTCCGAGACCGCAGCCCTGACCGCCTCGTCACCCGCGCCGATGATCCTCGCTGCCAGCAGACCGGCGTTACGCCCTGCGCCGATTGCAACCGTCGCCACCGGTACCCCCGACGGCATCTGCACGATGGAGAGCAGCGAGTCGAGCCCGTCGAGATCCTTCAGGGGGACAGGCACTCCAATCACTGGAAGGGGCGTACACGCGGCGAGCATCCCCGGCAGATGCGCGGCGCCCCCTGCGCCGGCGATGAGCACACGCAACCCCCTGCCCTCCGCCTCGGAGCCGTAGGCGACCATCTCGTGCGGGGTTCGGTGCGCCGAGACGACCCGGACCTCGTGAGGTACGCCGAGCTCCTCGAGTGCCTCCGATGCCGGTCGCATCGTCTCGAGGTCAGAGTCGCTCCCCATGACTATTCCCACCAGCGGTTCAGACATCTTCTACCTCCTCGCTTCCATTGCCCTCAAGGATCATCACGGCTGCCAGCGCGGAATCGCGGGCCGAGTGGAGGTCGGGCCCGCGGACTGTGACGTGACCGAGCTTCCTGCCCGGGCGCGCCTCCTTCCCGTAGATGTGGAGATGGGCTCCCGGGACCCCAGCCGCCCTCGCCAGGCGAGACCTCGGATCGCTGCCGTCTGACGGACCCACCACGTTGACGGTAACCACTGCTGGCGCCGTCAATTCGGTACTCCCGAGTGGCCACCCCAGAACCGCCCTCAGGTGCTGTTCGAATTGCGAGGTCTCGGTTCCCTCGATCGTGAAGTGGCCCGAGTTATGAGGTCGGAGTGCCAACTCGTTGATCAGCAGATCACCATCGACGACGAACATCTCCACCGCTACGACGCCGTGCGAATCGGTTGCCTCGACGATCGAGATGGCTAACTCCTCGGCCCTACGGCGCAAGGCCTCGGGAATGGGAGCCGGAACGAGGATCTCTCGGCACATCGCGTCGCGCTGGACCGTCTCCGCGACCGGGAAGGCACGAGTCTCACCAGTCGTGGAGCGGGCGACGACCACCGCGATCTCACGCTCAAGCTCGAGATTCGGCTCCAGCAGCAGGCCAGCGGCGAGACGCTCGGCAGGAATCGACTCCGCTCGCTCGTCTTCGACCAACCAGACGCCCTTCCCGTCGTAGCCACCTGTCGGTGACTTCGCGACCACCGGCCAACCGTACTCATCACCGAAGTCCGCGACCTCTTCGCTCGAGTGCACCAACCTGAAGGGGGGTAGAGGAAACCCGAGTTCCCCCAACCTTTCCCGCGCATACGACTTGTCCTGAGCAAGGCGTTTCGATCGGGCTGACGGCACGACCGCTACCCCCTCGCTTTCGAGCTGTTCGAGTATCTTGGTGGGAACGTGCTCGTGGTCGAAGGTGAGTACCTCTGTACCCTCTGCGAGTCGACGCAGGTTCGATATCTCGTCAGGTGGACCGATCAGGTGGTCTGCTCCTGCCCGAACGGCTCCTTCATCAGGGTTTGTCGCGAGGACCCTGAGCTCCACTCCGAGATCGATCGCGGCCCGGTGGGTCATCCGAGCCAGTTGCCCGGCACCGACCATCGCCACGCGAGGACCTCCTGATTTCCCTGCTGGAATAGCCGGCGCAGACCCGTCAGTCACCTCGACCACCGACCAACCACTTCGACAGTTGGAGATAGAGCGGGGTTTGTTTCGGGCACGGCTACTCGCATCGCAGCGGGCGCCGCGATGTAGGAAGCACTTGCAGCCAGCGTGGCGAGTAGGGCCGTGTCACCAACACCCAGTCCTATCACGGTTCCGAGCAAGACGCCGATCAACCCGCCTACCAACGGCATGGTTATGGCGGAGACGATCGGCCTGATTCCTGCCTCCTCGAGCGCACCGATTCGGCTGAAAGCCAGGAGTCCCAGATCGAGCAAGGAGAGTGCCAGCACGCCGGTGGAGCCGGTGAAGGGAGGAGCCACGAAAAAACCGTCGAGATCCTGCAGGCCCTGGGTAACGCGAAGACCGAAGCCTGAGGTCTACCGGCCCTTGGCCGGGTTCGCCTCAGCCCAGGCGATGATCTTCTTGGAGTCACCGATACCGGTTCCGTCGTCGAACTCGAGCGCCGGAACCCAGGTCTTGCCTGTGAGCTCCTTGACCCTCCTGCGCTTCGGCTGCATCCACACAGGCAGCGGACCGCCACCGTAGACCTTTACCACCTCGGGGTCGTAACCGGCGTCGAGCAGGGCCTGA